>NZ_CAWPKW010000188.1:0-5890 GCF_963888615.1 Brasilonema octagenarum UFV-OR1
CAAAGTCTGCCGGGGGGATACTCCCCCCGGCGAGCTTTGCCCCTTAGGGGCTAGCGAGTGACGTACGCACTCCTGTTCCACTACCGAACAAATGCTTTCCCAATTACGCACGAGAATTGCTAATTTACCCGTCCAACAAATTTGGGTAAATCCTGATTGTGGGTGATTCCATCAATTAAAAATATGGTTGATGCAGCCAAAATTTTACCAAAGTAAATATTACCAAGGGAGACTAAATTCATATTCTTAATCTGCAACGCCATCTACTCTGTTTAACCCCCTTAAGGAGGCATCAATGAGTCATACTTCCGATGCTTTGGACTGGCAGCAAGGCTTGATTGCCACAAATTTGTTGGTGATTGGTTACAACGCCTGGGGGGGGTATTTGGGAGGCGAACGCGGTGTCATCGTTTGCAGCACCAATTCCCCTGCAATTGGAGTAGCAGGGGAAACTTTCAAAGTTTCTTTTATACCACGTATTCGTATAGCTGCCTTCTTAAATGCTTGGTTAGCTGCTCCCGACACCGTAATTTTGCGCAATCACTTTATGAATGCTCATATTTTGGAAGCCGTGGATACTTACAATCCTACTACCGAAGTCTTGTTATTGCTGGAATCTTTTAACCAAGCGACGTTCTTTTACCTGAAAA
This sequence comes from Brasilonema octagenarum UFV-OR1, assembly GCF_963888615.1. Classification (NCBI taxonomy): domain Bacteria; kingdom Bacillati; phylum Cyanobacteriota; class Cyanophyceae; order Nostocales; family Scytonemataceae; genus Brasilonema; species Brasilonema octagenarum. Next base: position 651 of record NZ_CAWPKW010000188.1, read on the forward strand.
ACCTACCCATCACCCCACCCCAATGCTATGAACAGGTCTGCAAAAGATGGACAGAATTTCAGCCCCAGCCCAATTTTTCAGAAGATACAAATGCCAATCGTCTTACCTACTGATACATAGAGTTCTTTAATGTTCAAATCACATCTTTACTAGATTTTTACTCGGGTTTTTCATCATGCCGAAATTCTATCTTCACCGAACTGGGAAGATTCCCACTGCTGTTCATCCCTTTGTCAAACAAACACCTCTGCCCGAAGTCAAACAGAAGCCCTGGGTACTTCAAGGGAAAATTATTCGAGGTGTTCAAAACATAGCAATGTCGATGTCTAGGACGATTTCCATTGCGAGCGCTCGTCTGATTCGGTTCATTCCCAGACGACCGATGAGTTGAACTGCACAGGCAGTTGGAATTAAATAGGTCAAGAGTTCATGCTATAAAATTCATGGCTACGGGATTCGTGCCAAAATTTTATCTAGGGTAGGCGTACAGGATCGTTCAAAACAATGTCAACTTTATTATATTTTGTAATTGGTTTTCTTGTGGTTTTGGTGATTGGAATTGGCGGTTATCTCCTGAGTGCCCGTAAGTATCAATCCTCAAACACAGTCGCCAATTCCTACGATCAATGGACGAATGACGGCATCCTAGAGTTTTATTGGGGGGAACACATTCACCTTGGTCACTACGGTTCGCCGCCACGACGGAAGGATTTTCTAGCTGCTAAATCTGACTTTGTACATGAAATGGTTAAATGGGGTGGTTTAGATAAATTACCCCCTTGTACTACCGTGTTAGATGTTGGGTGTGGTATCGGGGGCAGCAGCCGGATTTTAGCACGAGATTATGGGTTTGCCGTCACAGGGATTACGATCAGTCCACAGCAAGTGAAGCGTGCTCAGGAGTTAACGCCCCAAGGGCTAAACGCCCAGTTTGCAGTCGATGATGCGATGGCGTTGTCGTTTCCAGATGCCAGTTTTGATGTGGTGTGGTCGATTGAAGCAGGTCCTCACATGCCCGATAAAGCCGTTTTTGCGCTTGAATTAATGCGGGTGCTAAAGCCCGGTGGAATATTGGTTGTAGCTGACTGGAATCAGAAGGATGACCGCCAAAAACCTCTAAATTTCTGGGAAAAACCAGTCATGCAACAACTCCTTGATCAGTGGTCTCATCCAGCTTTTTCCAGTATTGAAGGCTTTGCCGAGCTTTTGGCAGCGACGGGATTTGTCGAGGGGGAAGTGATTACGGCAGACTGGACAAAAGAAACGCTTCCTTCTTGGTTGGATTCGATTTGGCAAGGGGTGATTCGACCAAGCGGATTTCTGCGTTTTGGACTGTCTGGTTTTATCAAGTCTGTGCGCGAGGTGCCGACGTTGTTGTTGATGCGTTTGGCGTTTGGTGTAGGGTTATGTCGATTTGGAATGTTCCGCGCTGTGCGGGCAAACTCACGCACAGAATTGAAAGACCAAAACTTTGCCAACCAAACTCCTTCATCCTCGGCGGCATTGCAGAATGTAAATATGAATTAGTGCTTGCACCCAACCCGACACAACTTTAACTCAGAACGAATTGGATTTTAACGCTGGCAACAGTGCATGATATCTGCGGTTTGAACTTTTTTCTACTGATTCCAAAATTAACGATCAACAAACAACACACTTTATATGCATAAAATTCCCGTCACAGTCATTACAGGATTTCTTGGCGCAGGCAAAACGACATTAATTCGCCATTTACTGCAAAACAATGAGGGACGACGCATTGCTGTTTTGGTGAATGAATTTGGAGAAGTCGGAATTGATGGCGAACTTTTGCGTGACTGTCAAGTCTGTGACGATGAAGAAGACCCCAACAGCAACATTGTTGAACTCACCAACGGTTGCTTGTGCTGCACGGTGCAAGAGGAATTCTTACCAGCGATGCAAGAATTGCTGAAGCGACGCGATCGCATTGACTGCATGTTAATTGAAACCTCTGGACTAGCACTACCAAAACCATTGGTGCAAGCCTTCCGCTGGCCGGAAATTCGCACGGGCGCTACAGTGGATAGCGTAATCACCGTCGTGGACTGTGAGGCTTTAGCAACGAATCAATTTGTGGGTGATTTAGAAGCTTTTGAAATACAGCGGCAAGCCGATGATAGTTTAGAACACGAAACACCAATTGAAGAACTGTTTGAAGATCAGCTTGCTTGTGCGGACTTGGTGTTGTTGACTAAGAGCGATCGCGTTGATGACCAAACCCAAGTTAAAGTGCAGCAGTGGTTAAAGCAGAACTTGTCTGGTGGTGTAAAACTCATTCAGTGCCAGGACGGTAAAATTGATTGCGATCTGTTACTCGGTTTTAACGCTGCAGTAGAAGACAACTTGGATAGTCGCCGCAGTCACCACGATAACGAAGCCGAACACGAACATGATGACGGAATTAATGCAGTGCAACTACTACTAGACCAAACATTTGAGCCGTCTGTATTGGTTAAACGTTTACAAACATTGGTACAACAGCAAGAAATTTATCGAATTAAGGGATTTGTAGCAGTTCCAAAAAAAGCCATGCGTCTGGTATTACAGGGTGTCGGTAATCGATTTGACTACTTTTATGATCGTGCTTGGCAACCCCACGAACCCCGTCAAACGAAATTAGTATTGATTGGTCGGGAACTTGATCAGGTTCTTGTTGAGTCCCTGGTGTCAGGGGAGGAACTAAGTGTGGCTGGAAAATAAGTAAGTAGGTCAAATTAAACATAAAACCTCACCCTGCCTCCGGCTTCCCTCTCCGCGATTTCGGAGAGGAATTGAGGGTGAGGTTTTATTTTATATTTAATTACGGCTACCTGACTTGAAAATAAGGAGTGAGGGAGTGAGGGAGAAATGTTTTCATGTGTTCTGGTGTACGCAGTTCATGATGGCTACTTAGCATCTGGTCAAAGAATAATTGCAAACAAGAAAGTACAAGTATAATCGATTGCTATTTCTCTACTAAGTCACTCTTAAGGATGTAGAAACATGAAAAATATCCTGTTTGGGCCAGAAAGAAATGTAAGAGATACAAAGTAAAAAATCAAAAATTTGACTTTGATTTTTTTTACTAGTTTGTCAAGAATCTGTGAGTCTAAAATAGCAATTTATCTCATAGCGTATATGATAGGTAAATTGTTTTGAGGATCCTGGTTCTTTGAAAATATTGTTTTTCTGCCAAGCCTGAGTAGAGAACATCAACGTTTAATTGTCAACCCACATCTTGGAAAATTGCATGAAAAAACTGTTTATAGCTTTGACTACCAAATCCACAGCTTTGCTTTCTCTCGCTTCATTGGTAATGACTAGTAAAGTTACCACAGCCGGTCAACCAGTCAATCCACAACCTGTAAAACGTACAGACGCTGCTACTACACCAGTATCAGCAGAAGGTCAAAAAGCTTGTGTAAAACATCCAAAACTCGGTAAATATTTTTGCGCTAATGCTAAACAATTGTCTCATTTGAAGAAAGGCGCACCAGAGATTAACGCTACCGACGTGAATAACGAAAAGGCTCTGCTTGGGGTGACAGATGCAGAAAGCGATGCTGCTGTAGCTATGTTTGGCTGTGATTGTGTTGCATCGGTAAATTGTTTGCGTCGCCTGCGCAATAGCCTTCCTTAGAATTAATTTTCCTTTTTTTAAGATTTTGAAAAGCAAAAGAGTAAGAAAAAAGTTTTTTATTTTTCCTTACTCTTTAATAGCATGTTATAAAATGTTACATGTTCCAAAAATGGTTTAGATGTTGTTCTGTAGAATTTATATACAATGAAACGTCGTTATTTTTTTACTTTGATTGGTGTAAGTTCTTTAGTAAGTAGCCTACTTATGAAAGTTAGGGCTTCTGGACCAAAAACTACAACAATATCATCAGCATCTGGAGATTGGCATAAGGTGGGGACGGTAACAGAGTTAGATAAAGCTGGTCAGTTATTAAATGAAAAGTCACCAATTGGTTCAGTCTTAGTAGTTGGTACTTCTAAAAGTAAAAAATTGATAGCTGTAAATCCTACCTGCACTCATATGGGTTGTACAGTAGAATGGCTGAATAAGGAAGGAATATTTTTATGTCCTTGTCACGCTTCAGAATTTAAACTTGACGGTAAGGCACAAACTGGTCCAGCCACAAAACCACTCTCGACTTACGCAACGAAGATAGAAGGTAATTTCGTTATGGTGAAACGCATTTAGTTTTAGATTTTTCAAGTGTAAAAGAGCACTTAATGATAAAGTAAAGTTTGGGGAACTGATACGGAACACGCTTGCGCGATCGCTCGTATTATTAAAAAGAAATGTGCAAGCCTATCCACCAACTCTAACCCTAAATGCAGAAACCAAAATCAATTCCAATTCCGAAAGCAACTCGCTACCAAAATGCAGCGATAGATTACTATATGGGAGTCACAGGTTCTTCCTATCTCCATTATGGGTATTGGGAAACATTACCTCACAGTGGTGAGGAATTAACTCTAACTTCTCTGCGTACAGCTCAACAAGCTTATACAGACAAACTGTTCAGTTTTATCCCACAGGGAATAAGCACCGTGCTTGACGTAGGCTGTGGTATTGGTGGTAATGCGAAATACCTTTTGGAACGCGGTTTCAATGTTGAGGGATTAGCACCCGACGCACTTCAACAAGAGAAGTTTCTTAAGAATACCAATGGTCAAGTACCTTTCTACTTAACGAGATTTGAAGATTTTCAACAAACCCACTCCTACGATCTCATCCTGTTCAGCGAAAGCAGCCAATATATTGCTGTTGACGATTTGGCTCAGGGTGCGGCTCGTTTATTGAGTAGTGGCGGCTACTTGCTGATTGCCGATATGATGCGCTCTGATCCTGAATATCAGGAAGGTATCTTTTCCAATTGTCATGTAACAAGTGATCTTCAGGAAGCTTTGGAACGGGCTGGGTTCACTTTAATCAAAGCTGAGGACATCTCAAACTCGGTTGCACCAACGATTGACTTATCTCTTGATTATTTTCGTAGTTTTGGGCTGACTACCATGAAATATATTAGTGATGTTGTGGCGATCGCCGTCCCACCATTACACGCATTAGGACGTTGGGCATTTAAGCGCTGGCTGGACAAACCAATTGTCGAGGGGTTAGCAGCACGCACAATTTTTGAACGCCATTTGTGTTATTCCATCCAACTCTGGCAGTTATAGCAATCCTAAATGATTTATGAAAAATCTTAAGTATTGTAGGGTGGGCAGTG
>NZ_CAWPKW010000189.1:0-69162 GCF_963888615.1 Brasilonema octagenarum UFV-OR1
TAGGCATCTGGCGAACCCGATAGCCGTAAGGCGTGGCGTTAGCCATAGGGTGAACAGTGACCAGTGACCAATGACCAGTGGTAACTGGTAACTGGTAACTGGTAACTGATAACTGATTTATTGATGTTTGCTAGCTGAAAATATTGATGTTTCCAACAGCAAACTTGCTTTCATCAAGAGGGCTACTAGGTAAAGCTTGTTGGTCTGCTTTATTACGCATTGACTCGACTCTATCTGCTTCCCGGATAGCAAGCGGGTTAATTTGGCGGCGTTCTTCGAGTAGTGCTTCAATTGTTAATTCTAGAGGCGGGAGTTTGCTTTGTGAGTAAGTATCTTCTATTACTGTCTGACAGAATATGGTGCTAGCAGCACGTTCTACAATTGTCTGAATTTCAGCACCCACACACCTATTGGTGGCTTTAAGAAGTCTGCGCCACTGTTCTTCGTCCCAAGGATCGCCACCATTGCGGAAGCGTTCGTCAAATCGGGCAGCGTGCAGTTTGAAGATAGTATATCTTTCCCCGTTGTTGGGTAGGTCTACCTTGAAGAGGTAGTCAAACCGTCCGGCGCGGGTGAGTTCGGGTGGTAGCCACTCCATTCGGTTGACTGAAGCAATAACTAATACATCAGACTGTCTTTCTTGCATCCAGGTCAAAAGCTTACCAGCTAGGCGTTTAGCTAAATCATCATCTCCGGCAAAAGCTTTATCAAAATCATCAAAATAAAGTATTATTTGTGACAATTTATCAGCGAGTTTTAGCAGGCGTTCAAGCTTAATTTCAGCTTGGTTCCCGAAACTGCGGAAGTTCCCCCAATCTACCATGATGAGGGGAATACCCATGTTTTGGGAACAGGCTTTGGCGGAGTGAGATTTACCTGTTCCTGGTGGTCCCACTAACATGATACCTTTGGGCACCTTGAGGTTATATTGTTTGGCGCGAGGGGTGAGGAGGCGCTTGAATTTTTTAAATGACTCTTGCATGAGTTCTAACCCACCTAGTTGGACTTTGGGTGGAGGTAGAAACTCAATATCGTAGAGGCGGTTGAGCAGTTGGATTTTTTGTTTGAGCAGAGATTGTGCTACGAATTCGGAGTTATTGAAATCGGTGGTTTTTCTAACCTCCTTGAGTAGGTTTATGATGTCAGATATGTACAACCCCATCCCAGCATTCGCCACTGTGAGATAGTCTGTGTTTGTATATTCTGGGAGTAGGAGGCTGGTTTGAGTGAGAGAGTTGATGATTTCGCTAACATCAGGTAAATCTTGTTTCCAGATAGGAATCTCGGCGGAGATATCGCTACTAATATCAGCAGTTGCTCCTAGGAGTAGGGCAACTTTCCCAGTATTTTGGTTATAAAGTTTCAGGTTGAGTAGTGAAGATTTCATCCACTCTGACACCAGTAAATCTTCAGTTTTTTTTGGGCTATTTTCCTGAATCCAGGGATATATATTCTCGATAATTAGTATCCCATTTTCTTGATATTCTTTCCAAAAATTGAGGATATGAAAATAATCTTCTTTATTTTGTCTTGGTTTAGGAATATAGTCTTGAAATTCTCCAATCACTAATTTTGAATTTTCAACTGTCAGTTCCTTGATTGTTTCCTCTCCTAGGTTCCACAGGTAGCACCTTTTTCTGGTGGTTTGGCAGAACTGACTGATATGAGTGAGTAGGCGCAGTCTTTCTTGGAGGGGAGATTCGCAGGCGATGACGGGATATTCTTCTTGAATCAGTCCTGAGAGTATCTGGAAGCTGTACATACCTTGTCCGAAGTGCTTTTAGCGTATTTTCTTCCATGTGACTGACAATTGGCATCCAATTTTAGTTGTAAAAAATATGCAACATCTGTTGGTTTCAATAATATTGGTGTACTTGTAAAACTGGGTGTAATGGGGAACCAGATCATGTTCATTTGATTATCAGCTACCCACCATATGTTGAAGTAAGCAAACTAGTCAATAACCTTAAAACCGTTTCTAGCCGTTTAATCCGCAAGGAGTTTCATGAACACGTCAACCAGTTTTATAACAAACCCGTATTTTGGACAGGTGCGTACTTCGTTGCGTCCTGTGGCAGTGTCACACTTTCTGAACTTAGATCCTACGTTGAGAAACAAAGTAGTCCTGGCAATTGAGGGGGTTCAATACCCTCTTAATTGCCCCGCAATTCCCCATCCCCGCCAACCGTTCCAGTGTGGCGGGAGTACCCAAAGGGAGATCTAGATGGCGAAATCAGCATTACCAGTTCCATCTTTTCCTCAAATATTTGTCCCGCAGTTGGTTCGAGATAAGAAATTTGCTCCCGTGACTGCACCTTCGGGTACGGGTGATGCCCCTGTGGGGGCGAGTGAGAATCTATTTGGGAATGTCTTGAAGCATTATTTTGGTGAAGGGGTTGTTTTACCCCAACAGAAGATGTTACCTCCAGGGCACGATTTACATTACACAGCTGATTTTCTGATTGTGGAACCCACTACTGGGCTACACCTAGATGTTGAAGTGGATGAGCCTATCTCATTTGCAACGGGAAAACCTACCCACTGTATTGGGGAGGATAACTACAGAAACAAGTGCTTTGTTGATGCTAACTGGGTGGTGGTGCGCTTTGCGGAGGAACAGGTTTCTAGCCAACCGGAGCGTTGTGCGCTTGTCATAGCTGGTGCGATCGCAAAACTGACCGGCAATACTACTTATGAACAGAAGTTGCGCCATGCAGGTAGGGTAGACGCTATTAAGCAGTGGACACCTCGTCAGGCTACGAAGCTGAAGAAAAGTAATTACCGTCAGGGGTATTTGGCATCTAGGAACTAGTAAAGTTTTTCAGCTATTTAGCCTAGAGCGCTGGGCTACTACTGGTGGTATTTTCGAGAAAAAATTAGGGAGTTTCTCAAGATGAGCAAGTGTGTTACATATTATACGCAGACGAATCAAATTGACCAACTTGTCGAGTCTTTCGGCACAACACTAGAGAAACTTACCCTAGCTGATAAGCTTGCATTGCGGGTAACATTAACATATTGGTTATTCCACTGCGAAGTTGCTGATTTAGGTGAGTATACTTTAAATCATGCCTTAGAGGATATGATGCAAGGATATTCAGAAGACTGTCAAATTAATCTCAAAGAAGCGATTGCGATTTTAGGAGGTATTGGCAAGGATGAAGCAGAAGGGTTAATTGAATCACTTACAGCTCAACTGCGCTATTTGTAAAAAATATTGAACTAACGGCTTTGGCGCTAAGTAGGAAAGCACAAATAAACACAACTATGTTCAGAAAGATTAAGGTATTGAAATCCTCTTCCCTTGAGCTCCGGCTGCCTTGTCTCAACGACAAATATTTGTGCTGACCTATTTATCATACGGGAATTAGTTTAAGTTCTTTTAATCGTTCCTGAATATCTACTACCTCAACTTCCCAAAATTTTTCAGATGGTTGCACGAAGAGCCGCTATCTGGTGGTTCCCAATAGCTCAATACGCTTGGTGTTAAGACATTTATTCGTTGAGACAGCAGGGGAGATGGGGAGATGGGGAGCGCTTGGGTGATGAAGAGTTAACGTCCATTACCATTAGCGGGACTTAAACATTTTTGAGGCAGAAATAAGCCCCAAACCTATGCAGGACAAGAGAAATACACCAAAGACTCAAAAATGCCTGAAACCCAGATATATCAAGAAACTAGGCAAAACGATGTCAAACTCGCTCTATATATAGATTTGAGGTTAAATTCTTGCTACTTTTTGTCTAAGTCCCATTAGTTCTTTCGCCTCTGCTCCTCTGCTCCTCTGCTCCTCTGCCCCCCTGCCTGCCTCAACAGATTAATTTCCTTAACTGAACTGTATTGCCCAATAGCTAGCTGCTAGAATTATCCCGTGTATGGATGTGCTTGCAATTGAAGCAGCTTTTCGGTTGTGTCACTATGCGAATCCTTTTCCTGCCTTAATACAAACCCACTTGTTAGTATCCTGCCTTTCCCAGATTGCTTCCCATAAAGGCGCTTCCATTATTAATTTCCAATTTCCTGGTTCTTGTTGGGCAATTTCCTCAAACTCAGCAAGTGTTTTTGGTTGACCTACTTCAGTCTCGCCGTCGTAGTAAGTTTGTCTGTTTTTGGTTATCTTAGCCGTTCCAAATCCTACTTGAACTACTATGTCTAGAGGGCAAATACTGCCGATTGGATTGCGAGAAGTACCAGTTGTATTGAGATGATAGCTCATTATAAAGAATCCATAAATATTTCTTTCTAATGAGCATTAGCTATTGATTGTAGTCTAATTATTTTTAGCTTTTCTTTATAACTTTTTAGCCAAACGATACGGATATTACTCATTTTTTTCTCTGACTGGTAGCAGTTGATGACTGAATGATTGAATGTGGTTATGCGCGGTGTAACCTGACATATGGTTGGCGAATGCAGTTTGCATATCTAATATGAATACCAGAATAAACAAGCTGCTAAATCCATAGATAAGGATGTAGAGTAAGTTGTCGATAAAATGAACTAAACTTTCCATTTGCAGTTGCCTTATAAAACTGAATTGTTGTTGCTTTGATGAAGAAATTTAGGCAATTTATTCTAATATTATTCAGCGAAGCTGCTGTGGTGTATATTTTCGGATATTTTTATTCTTTATCCTTATAAGTACAGTATGTAAGAGTTAATAAAAAAATGGTTGAGTAAAATCTCAACCATGATGGTAATATTTCTGATAGGGAATTTGTTTTATCGAGCTTGGCTTCTGCCATCATCTGTGGTTTTTATTGTTGCGATTTTTTCCACTTGATTGTACTTTAAACCGTACCTGCTTACCGATAGTTACCTCAGCAACATTGTTGATATCTTGACCCGATTTGTAAGCTTCGATAATTGCCTTATTATTAGCTTGGTACTTGATAGTTCTAAACTCATTCGGAAAATCTTCATCATCTACTTCTAATAGTAAGTTAGCCACTTTAGGCGGGTTATCTCTAATTTCAATCACCCTTTCCTTACCGATATTTTTGTCATTGATTAATCCAATCTCGTATAAATGGATGAGGGTGCGCTTGATTTGTTCAAGTTGAGTTTTGCGGCGTGAAATTACCTGGTCGTGGAGTTCGACTACTCGTCCTTTTCTTTCCTCCCAGGTTCCAAGGTCAAGATTTAACTGGTCAACTACCCAGGCGATGGCATCGATTTTGGTTTCGATACCATCCTGAATAGTCATAAGTTCTTGTACAAGTTCCTCTACTTTACCCTCAGAGCCTAATTCGCTTGCTTCTTCTATTTGTGACCACAGTTTAGCTGCATCCAGGCTTAACTCCTGGAGGGTAAGTTGGTTAATTTCGCGTTCAATTGCTTGAGTCATGATTTTTTCCTAATATGAAAAACCAGTAGTATTTAGCTACTGGTTGTTGACTATCAAGAGTGATGGTTGGAGGTAAATTGAGCTTAGTAGCTGTACTGTAAGTGAAAATAGTCTGCTTTATCCTCTGTTAAATTAGCAACGGTGTTGTAGTAATCTGCCTCATTCATAGGGGTATTAACCTGTTGAATTTTTGGTATGAGTTTGGCTGATTTATGATGGGTTTTTGAGTTAGAATTAGCAGTAGTAGTTTTCATCTCTATACAACTTCAATTCATGAGCGTGAAGTTTTTGCGTCAGCATTTGTTGTGATGTTGATTTTAAAAGGGGAGATTATTTTATTCTCCTGATGATAATTAATTACTATTGATTTGTCTTAAATTATTGGTTTTGTTACCATAAAGAGAGTTGCCCTGGTGATATGTTTCCCCGTCGCCGCGTATGGAATAGCATGTGGCACGCACTGCATAAAGCCGCAAGATTTTCGTTTCGATTGTCCTCGGGCGTGTAATTCCAGTGGTGGACAACTAATGTTTTGATGCTACGTTCCCTACGAGATAATCCTTCTTTTTTATCAGTTGGTCTCAGACATTGCATCCCGCAGCGCGTACATCGCCAGTCGGATTTTGATTTAATTTCAAGCGCGATAGTATCCCAGTTTGAAGGATACCGACTGCGGTTTTTGCTAGCCATTAATTAGTTCCTTTTGGGTTGCACAAAACTAATTGTGATTATATCGGTAATAATAGTTCTCACGCCTCGCACGTAGTTTTTACCACTGGTTAGTACAACCCGTCACAGAAGTGTATTTTCAGCCAAATCCTATTGGAGCGCGGGAATCTTCTTGATGTTGAACTGCAAATTACCTGATGATATATCTATCCTTACTTGATTGGGTGATGAAAACCTAATTTGCGTAAAAATTATTAATAGACTGCCCCCATCAGCATTTTTCCATGAGCTATTAGTCTTATAATGACCATTACTAGTCGATGAGAACTAGTTCATGGTTAGGCTATATCGATTTGTAAAAAGACTAGCTTCGGTAGAACACGGTCATCCTTTTATAGTCTACGTCGGTTACTCGTTTTGAATGAATAGTGAAAAAAAACCGCAAGCCTGTTCAATTGCTTACGGTTTTTGTGGATTTGTAGATGTAGATTTAGACGTAATAGTGGTAGCCTAACCACCCTTCATATTCCCAGCTATCAGGGTATCCCCGTTTCTCATCGCCTTCGATGTATTTTCCTAGATAGCGAGCAATATGTTCACTGTTCCAGTACCAACTACCATCAGTTCGACGACAAATCTTGGTTTCTAACCAGTTGTTTGTACGAACGAGACAACCTCCATCTTTAAACTGGATAGCTGGTTTGAAACAGTTTCCGGAGGCGTTAGATACCCAGATACCAAAAACTTGAAAGTGGAATTGCATAGTCGAAGCGTGCATGTTAAGTGACTTCTACTTTTCCTGGCGTAAGCCTCCGTTGATTAGACATCTGGTGAAAAATGCCAATACCACTCTCTAATTGGCTTTCAACAGGCGATAAGCCTCTGGCTTGACGCGCGCGTCAAGCCAATTTCAAACATCAGCTAGTCTCCACGCAAAAATAAGACTTTGAGACAGTTACTGTTGATAATAAGGCAAAAATAAGTATCTTTACACATCAATTTTTAGCTGGTTAAGTCGCGCCATCCGGATAGATTTAGTTCAAAGGGATGGGGTTAAGAACTAATGCTCTTTGGTTTTTAGTATATGTACGCATAAAACTTTATATAAAGTTAAGTTAACACATAAACTATGCACGTATTTAATGAGCAGCATTCTCTGCAATTTCTTCTCTATCAGAATCAGTAAGAAGTACTGCAAGTAGTGATTTGAGGGCTTTGCGGTTAGATATAAACTCTTCACCGTATAAATCATCTTGCAAAGCAATAGCTTCGGGCGTAAGGTATTAATTCAGAAGAAGGAGATAGCAACCGCTACGCGCGTTGTGCGCGATAAGCCAGAGGCTTATCGCATGTGCGTATCGCCTAATTACGATCAACATGAATCTGATAACCCGCAACGCCGGGTTAATAGTTGCTGATTGTGCGCTTTATACAGAATCAAATATTAAATCAATGTCTGCTCGGATTGTAAAAACAGATAAAATATTATTAATTACGTCAAATAAATTTTCCATCAATCAAATTGAATGACCCGATTTATTCATGACCAATTCGCCAAGGATTATCTGGAAGAATTATTAAAACCTTATGGAGAAGTACAAGCACCCAGTCGTGTAGCAGGAGAAGTTCGAGAAATCGATGTTTTATTTTCTCCTTCGATAGAACAACAAAGCGCCAATTTAGAAACACTAGGGTTATTAGGAAGATTTGCAGCCAATCCTGCTATCTTTGAACCCTTACGGGTTCGCCAGTCGCTCATGGGGGAAACCAACGCCAGGTCCCTACGGAGGGAAACCCTCCTGCAGGACTGGCTCCCCAAGACCGCGCTGGCGAACCATTCCGCTTCGGCTGCATCTAAAGAAGAAATTTGTGATTGTCTCCTGAAATTATTAGAAGTTAGGGGCGCATTACAACGGGAAGCTAATAAAAATAAAACTCCCATTCAAGAATTAGAAATTCCCAAATTATGGATACTCACGCCAACAGCATCCACAACGCTGTTATCAGGATTTGGTGCTACTCAAGCAGAAGAGTGGTTGCCTGGAGTACACTTTCTGGCAGAGTATTTGCGGACAGCCATCGTAGCCATCCATCAGCTACCGCAAACCTCAGAAACACTGTGGTTGAGAATCCTCGGTAGAGGAAGGATACAAGAGCAGGCAATTAATGAGTTAAAAGCACTACCATCAAATCACCCATTCCAGAAAGCGGCGTTAGAATTAATCTACAACCTGCGCTCCTATCTTGAGAGTAAATCAAGATTTAGAAGAAGATGATAGGGAGTTAATTATGCAGTTAGAACCACTTTACCAGCAAGACCGAGAACAAGCCAAACAAGAAGGGATTCAACAAGGTGAACGTCTTGTAGTGGAAAATTTACTACAAGTTCGTTTTGGTTCATTAGATAAAGAATTAAGCGCAATTCTTGAACCAGTATTAGCATTATCACCTGAAGAATTTACCCCATTACTCATGCAATTGTCACGCGAGGAATTGATTACTAGATTTGGCAGACAATATAGGAGCAACAGATAAATCTCGGAGAATGAGATACTGGTATGGAGAAACGCTTAAAATTGAAGAAATGATGGCGAAATATCCGATGGAAGTTTAAGGTGAATAGTCAACAAGCCAAAGTATCAGAGTGGATTGCTATGTAACGGTCTGCTCATGCTTTATCCTGCTATGTAAGAGTTAATTCGGTTTTCGAGAACAGCGATATCTTCGGGACAGAGTTGGCGAATTCGGCTGTATCGTCGCGCTGCTTCTTCTGCTAGTAACTTTCGTCCTTCACCAGGAGCATCTAAAACATTTCGTTGTGCAGCAAAAGGAAGAAAGTAGGTTTCTTTAGGATTAATTTCATTGCGGATGAATTGCCAATTCCAATCAGCAGGTAAATCATGACCTGCTAAAACCCAAACCTCAATTTCCTGCCAAGCATTCTCTGCTAAAAGTAACCTATTACCAGTTAAAATATTTGCAGCTTGTTGCGAAATATTATCAAGCATCCCTCTTCTTCCTTCTTTTCCATCCCGGTCTACGCAAAGTAGGAATAAGTTAACCATACCTTTGTAACGCTCAATAATTTCTGAAATCCGTTCCCATTTGAGAGCTTCATTAATGCCTCCTAAAAGTGGGTCTTGACAAACTCTGACCTTGGTTTTTGGTTTTCCTAATGCTTCCATCATTGCCGTAATTATCGGCTTAAGCATATATTGGTCTTTACGAAAATCTTCTGGAATCACAAGTACATTCATTCGTTTGTTTCCTCGTCTTCCAGAAATTCCACAGCATCTTCCAACCATCCAGATTCATGGAGACGTGCCAAGTCTTGCTCATTGATAACACGTCGTGCTTCTGGAATGTCAACAATGCGTTTTATATGTGCATCAGGTTTATCCCAAAAGCGATAGGTTAATGAAGCATATTCTAATGATTGCGGACTTAAAAGTCTGAGCAACTGTGGTGAATGAGTAGTTGCTACAATTTGGATTGTTCCTTGAGAAACTTTGCGCTCGATAAGTTCGAGAAGTAGGTGTAAGCGGGTGGGGTGAATGCCGTTGTCCAGTTCTTCAAAAAAATAGAATCTTGCTGGTTCTTGTCCTAGTAAAGCAGCTATCATTGCTAGAAAACGTAACGTCCCATCTGATGCACTAATAACAGATGTTTTTTGACCATTTTCTTCAATTAATTGAAGTAATATTTTTCCAGTAAAATCAGCAGGAAACTCAAAATCTTTAGCATCCATTGGGGTTAGTTCTTGTACCCATTGGAGAAGTGCTTGTTTACTTTCAGGGTTTTCACAAATTTCTTGCAATACAGAAGATAGGTTTTCACCCCTGTCTCCCAGGACTGTTTGTCCTGGCAAGGAAGGTAGTCGCATGGCATCTGGGCTTAAATCTAAAAACCGCATTGAACTTAGGGCGGACATTGCAGCTAGGGCTGTTTCTCTCACTGATGGTGATGGTGCAATCGCTGCAATTTGTGAAAGCACAGGACGAGAATTGGTATAAGATAAAATTGGATCATAAGGAGTTACACCGCCTACTTTCACAGAGAAATTATTCTGCCCTGACTCCTGATGAGATTGCGCTTCAAAAACGCTATCAGATTGCCCTGCAATTGTGAGACTTTCGGCAATAACAGTAGGGGCTTTACCACTTGCACCAGGATTCACCTCAATCCGATAAGTTGCTTCTTGTGAGGAATCATTTTTTGCCAAGGTAAATGAAACTGCTAGTGCAAAAGTTGATTCATTGATAAAAGTGACTTCTCGCGTTCCGCCACGAATACCCCGCCATTGAAGAACGCCTCCTTCAATCCATTTTTCACCAAAAATTTCAGCTAGGTTGTAATTACGAGAAATGCCATGAAGAAAGCGAAAGGCATCCCGAATATTGCTTTTTCCAGAGGCATTTGTCCCTACTAAAAGGGTCAAAGCACCGAGAATGAGTTCGGCATCTTTGAAATTTTTGAATCGTTCCAGACGCAGTTTTGTAAGCATGACTACTGCTCTTGCTGCTGTTGACGTTCTGCTGCTATTTCTCGTTTCACCTCTTGTACAAGGTGAATAATTTTATCCCTGGAATCATAGCCAGCCTCGGTTTTGGGTGCTGAGATAACTCCTTTGGCGCTTGGCAGATTTTTCATATGCCTACGGCACGCCTGACGGCTATCGTTGTGAACCAACCGTCGCAAATTGTGTTGATATGTAACAAGTTTGAGAAATCTGGACACAATTAATACTCAGTCAATTACTGTATTCCGCCAAACCTTTTATAATCAGCTTGTCGATATCAATAATGATATCAAATGCCAGACCAAAAATCCCCACCAAGCGAGATGATTCGTGTGCCCGTTCCACTCATTGGGGTGGTTCGGCGACTATCAAAGTTACACAGGCAGGGTCATACAATTGCCTTGCTGCAAGCCTTAGAGGAATTGCTACTCCGATTTGATATCAAGAATGATATCGATGTAACAGCAGGCAATAAATCAGTCAAACCGTTAGAAGAAAAGCTCTTGAAACTGGAATCCCATCTTGTTGCTCAAGGCTCCTCGGTGGAGACAAAACTAGAAGTTATCACTAAGAAGCTAGAGTTAATCGAACGGGCAATTGCCTCTGGGAGATTAAGTCACAACACTAAACCGCGAAGACTTGCTTACCCGTACCAACAAACACAAGTTGAACTACAGCCTAGGACAAACGAAAGCCTTGCCCAAAGACTTGGTGTCACTTCCCAAGGCCTCGTCGCTGAAAGAGAAAACAAGAGCGCTAAAGAATTTTTGAGTTGGTCCCGGAACCGCGATCCTATGAGTATTGCTTGGGAATGGAAAACTTCGGACGGACTGTACCACCCCCAACGCTAGTAAGCTAATACGCATTTAACTTGGCCTTTATCAATTTTGGAGAAAAAGCGTTAATCCTTCTCCCCTGCCCCTGGAGCCCCTCTGCTCCTCTGCTGTCTAAATGTGTAAATTAGGTGCTTAACAGCTTACTCGACCAACCCAAAATTGCCGGGTTAGGGCAAGCGCTTGGGAGCAGGGGAGCACCCGGTGCAGGGGGAGAAAGAGATTTTTCTGCTGTTAAAGAGTGCAAAGCAACCTTCGGTTCGCTAGCCGTTTCATTAAAACCGGAAAAATCTGCGGTGCCCTATGCCTACGGCACGGCTGCGCCTATCGGGGAGAACCTCCGGTTCCGCTAGCCCCAAAGGGGCGCGGCGCTAACGCGCTCCGGTGGATGGAATCTTTCACCCAGCAGGCAGACTTTGCGCGCCCGGTTGCCCAGATAAAGAGCGAAAAAATGAAACCCCAATAATTACAAAGAAATGCAAACTATTACTTGACTAATAGCAATTTTAATGCATTCAGTTGTGCCAAAAACCAAAGTGAGTGCTACTCGTGGTCAAATTGCTTGTATACTATATTTCCGGAAAATATATCCGCACGTAAAATTTCTTATGTTGCGTCGCTCTTAACAAATTTAATTAGCATATTTTTATAGTACCAAAAAGCGGGACAATAAAAATCAGACATCTTAACATCAGACCAAACTGTAATTTAGTCTTGTTTGTTAGAAAGTAGGAAATATGACCAAATCATGCAGGGGGGCAGAGGAGCAGGGGGGCAGAGGAGCGGAGGAGATGGCAAGAGAACTTATAAAAAGTCACAAACAGTTAGAGGTATATCAAATGGCTTTTGATACAGCTATGAAAATTTTTGAATTTTCAAAAAAGTTTCCTATAGAAGAGAAGTATTCGTTGACTGACCAAATTCGGCGTTCGTCGCGTTCTGTTTGTGCTAATTTGGCGGAAGCTTGGCGTAAACGTCGTTATGAAGCAGCATTTGTCGCGAAATTGAATGATTGTGAATCAGAAGCTGCTGAAACTCAAACTTGGATTGAATTTGCTGTCAAATGCAATTACATGGATGTAGAAGCAGGGCGAGAACTTTACGGCAATTACAACCGAATTTTGGGTGGTTTGGTGAATATGATTGCTAACCCTGAGCCGTGGCTAATGAAACGTTGAAGTTCTTTCCCCATGCCCCCAATACGGTTCAGTTAAGATATTTATTCGTTGAGACACTACTAGGGGATGGGGAGATGGGGAGCAGAGGAGAAAAAGAGTTATTGTCCAATAATTCTTTCCCCTCCGCCCCTCCGCTCCTCTGCCCCTCCGCCCCTACCCCTCTGCCTCATCTATGACTCTTTCTCTCGTCCACGTCCAAAACTACCGTAAGGCTATAGCAGAATTGCCTACTCCTGCTGCTCAGGCGAAGCTCGTGGCGTTATGGTTGGATGGGAAGGCGCAATCGTCGGTGGTGGCATACCGGTGCTATATCAAGCGTTTTTTGGCGTTTTTACGGAAGAAGCCACTCAAAAGTGTGACTTATGAAGATTTGGTTGAGTATAAAACAACGTTTAGCGCCCACAGCGAGAGTACGCGGCGTATTCATCTTGCAGCAGTTAAGAGTTTGATTTCGTTTGCCCATCAAATTGGTTATTTACCGTTTAATGTCGGAATGGCGTTGAAATTGGGCGAAATGCCGGATGCAATTAACTCTCGGTATATTGATGAGGCGGATGTGAAATTATTGGTGCGTGCTGCCCAAAAACTTTGCGAACGTGCAAAAACTCCGAAGCGTCAAGAAATTGCTCGTCGTAATGTGTTGATAATTAAATTGTTGTATGCGGCAGGGTTGCGTGCCAATGAGTTGTGTCACCTGACGTGGGGGGATTTAACCGCCAGGGGTGACAGTGGGCAAGTTTATGTGCGTGAGGGCAAGGGGAATAAAAGTCGCAGTATTTTGCTGAAACCAAAACTGTGGGCTGAGTTGATGGCATTTAAAGGTGATAATGTTAAGTCCTATGATGCTGTTTTTACAAGCCAAAAGGGTGGACATCTAGAACGACAAAATCTTCATCCGATTATTAAGGCGGTTGTTGAAGAAGCAGGGTTAGATGAGAAGATTAGTTGTCATTGGTTACGGCACGCACATGGGAGCCATGCTGCTGAACGTAAGGTGAATCCAGTGTTGATACGCGATACGTTGGGACATAGTGATTTGTCGGTTACGGACAGGTATTTACGGGCGCGTCCACATGAAAGTAGTGCGTTGGAGTTGATGGATTTGTAGACTGTTTAAGAGCTAATTTTTTAATAATGCGTTGTGCGACTTGTTCATTCATTAGGTACTTTTGCAACAAGTAGCTTGAAATGACCAACAACAGAATGCAAACGTCTATCAAGAAAACGGTCGTTTATCTTACCATTAAGTCGCAATTAATCCTGGCTTTTAGCAACTTTTGGTGATGATCGTTTTACAAAAATGTAATTCAAAGTTCATTTCAATGCAGGGCGATCGCCCAAGGGGCGGCTCCCAGAGCATTCGTGACAGGTTAAGATTATGATGCATTTGTCAATATATCTAATTGATGACTCAGGACAAAGCGCCAAAGGCGCACGCTACGCGAACGCCTAATCTTTGTGTTCATCATTCATCTTTGTGCTGAAACATCAGTACAAAGCTTAGCTTGATACCTTAGTTTTTCAGAAATTTTCAGCAGAATTTCTAATTTACAAAACCAATGTTATCTTAACCTGTCACTAATGCTCCCTCTGGGAGCATCGCAAGAAGGTGGGCACTCCGTGCCAATGCCCTTTTTAAAACATCCTCTGAAAGGGCGTCCTAAAATCGCTGATTAATACTGTATAACTATCAAAATATAGTAGTATTTTGAAGAGAAAAAAAGCTGTTTGAATTTGCCTACCTTGGTTCAAAATAGGCAAAGTTTACCGAGATCTATAACGCTTTCTCTATATACATTCTGGGCTTAGTGTACGTTTTTGTTCTATTCCTACCAGAACCCCTTATTTCCCATTTTTATCTAAAAAGTGCATAAGTTTTTTTTACTGACCTCTATTAACAATTAGGGTAGGGCTTCACTGTGATTTCAACTGTGACGCAAACGCTGTGAAATAACATCATTAATAATTTTTACTGTACGTCTGTAGATTTTCATTAGCTCAGGGACTACAATAATAATGACAAAAATTCTGGTAATTGAAAATGTAGCAGCCACTAGAAACTTTTTTCTAGAAGGCATTAAAGCTAAAGGTTTCCAAACTATAGGTGCTGATAATGGCGTTATCGGTGTCCATTTGGCACAGAAAGAGTTACCTGATTTGATAATTAGCGCCATTATGTTACCGAAGCTTGATGGTTACAGCCTGCTAAGGGTGCTGCGCCAAAACCCTACCACAGCAATTATCCCCTTGATTTTTGTCACTGCTAAAGCGACTCGGGATGACATTCGCAAAGGCATGGAATTGGGGGTGGATGACTATCTCACCAAGCCCTGTACAGTAGATGAATTACTCAAGGCGATTGCAGCCCGCTTGAAAAGACAAGCCACCCTGCAGCAGTGCTACTCTGCACAGTGCCAGCTAATTGCAGAACCATTATCTGCTGACATTAAAAAATCGAGTGACCCTAAGTCGGTTTTTCTGTCAAATCCCAAGTTAAGTGAGGTCTTCCGCTTCATCGAGACCAATTTTCACCGAGCTATTACCCTTGCCGATGTGGCTCAAGCAGTTGGTTATTCCCCAGCTTACCTCACTAACTTAATGCGACGTCAAACGGGACAAACTGTGCAAAGTTGGATTATCCAGCGCCGGATAGAAGCAGCACATTCCTTGCTTTTAGAAACTTCAGAGAGTGTGGAGGAGATCGCTGCTAAGGTGGGCTATAAGTGTCCGGTTAATTTCTTCCGCCAGTTTCGCCAACATTATGGGACAACTCCCCATGCCTGGAGAAAGGAGTGTCGCAGTTATATCGCTCTTTCATCACTCTCGCCAGAATAAAAACAAGGCAAGGAGAAGCAGCCAACGGCTGCTTCTCCTTCCCCCCCCTTAACAATCAGGGCTGTTTCATTGCCTAAAAGGTGTAAAATTACAAGCGTCGAGGGGATGAAAAAAATGGGTGCAAATCTGATTGAACAGCTGGGGCAAGTAAAAGATTTTCGCGTCAAAGATGGGCAAAGACATCAACTGTGGATGGTAAGTAGCTGGACAAAAATAAATAAGACTGTGTAAAGAAAGGTTAAGGGGTAAAATTTCAGGCGATCGCTAAGTACTACATTTGATAAATGTGTATCGTAATATGTCATGAGTCGTGTAACGGTAGCGAAATGTAAGCGCAGCTTTGTATGCCTGCGGCATACAAAGCTGCGTGTCCCTTTGAGACTCAGCATCTAGGATTATTGATTGAGTATTCACCCAGTAATAATGACAGACTATAACGCTACTTTCCTTGTGCAATTCTGTACTAAGCACTTATACTAACCAGAAGGAAAGCGAAATCGTTCAACCTGATATCCTTTTTTAGTTGCGCGTTCTTCTATAGCTTGAATGACAGCCATTGCCAAATCGTATTCCGAGTCAAACATCCGTCCAGCAAGGGTGTGGTCAAAACCTGTTGGTAAGTGAGCGATCGCTAAATATATGCAGCTAACTAATAATAATAATCAATTGGAGAGTAGGTGAGCGTAGCTCACCTCCCCTACTGACTAAAACTTTTATTTAATAGGGCAGTCAAAATATTTAGTATTACTTTTACACGATAAGAGTAGATAAATTATAGAAAAGTGAAAAAGTATTCAAGCAAAGCCAGTATTGTCGTTAATTTTTGTTTTTAGTACTATTTGTTTCCAAAAATCCGCCCACCAATGATTAGCCCGAATCACTCGTAAAGCAAGCATTGGGTTAATCATATTTGGATGCCAAGTCGCGCCTGGAATTTTTAGGCGTTTTTGTGGAATATAACGATGGGCACTTTCCACTTCTCCCGAGCCAATTGGTAAACCCAGTGAGCGATATTTGTTATAGTGAACAGCATCTTGAAAGCGTAACAAATATTTGGATAAATTTGAGACACTTTTTTGCCCTTCTCCTTGCCATCGCTTGAGACGACTAATCACTCTTTTAACGTAACCGCTATCAATTGAATCAAGAATGTGTTTTATCCACATAGAACGCATTTCATCACTAAATTCCATTTCTTCAGCTGTCGCATAAACATGCTGTTTAAGATGTGCTCGATCTAGAATAAACTGAAAATGATTAAATTCAGATGATAATGCTTCTCGTAAGCCGTTTCCCCCATCCGCTATCCCATAAACTAATGTATAAGTTGATAATCCTCTATCAATCGCAGCAGTTTTGAGTTGTGACACAACTTCCGGATATTGACCCATTCGAGCAATAAAAGTGCGCTGGTCTTTTTGCTCTACAGAACCTGCCAATCCGACTCTAACTTCACGCCAATCTACCTGACTCACATCTTGCACCAATAAAAGTTGATTTAAATTTTACACACAGTACTAAGCTTCAAATTTATATTTTTACGATAAAAGACAAGAAAAACCGTGTCACTTTTTTGCACTGCTTTTAACTAAGTCCGGGTTTATACGGTTAGGTGCAAGATCTGAGCTGACGTTTACATTTTTTGATTCGGCGTCGTGGTGTAAGTTTTTGTGTTTCAGTAGGTATATTAATCCCAGTACGAATTTGGCAACCGTCTAACTCCACCAAAATTCTGTTCCAACCACATCTTTTTTTAGGTGGCTCTTGATTTTGAAATTGCGTTGCTAATCCAAGCAATCGGTTTTCTACATATTCAAAGGCAAGCATTGCGATATTTTCTACTTCTCGTCTAACACAACTGCGTTCTACTTTCCAACCATAATGTTCTTCAAACGGATCTTCGGAATTGTTTAAGCTTATCAAATGTCATGGTCAAGCTGCTAATTTTTTCTTTTTATCAGCATTGACCATTTAGCGATCAGTTCAACATAACTGACCGCTTTTTCTTTTAAGGGACGTTTCTACTCTCATAATAGTGTAATTTTTTTCTCCGTAATTTTCTAGGCATGATCTAACGATCGCTCACCTTTAGTCTAAACTCCAGAGCACTTTTGACTACTCAAAATTAACCGAAAAAAATCAATTCTAGACTGGTTTTGGTACTGATTTCGTGGATTTCATACAGGTCATTTTTTTGACCCCCCCGTGAACGGTTACGCCGGTATGGTGTTCATGGTGCGTTGGCTCTGTTCTCCACCTTTCGATTTAGGAAACTTAAAACCAATGACATATGACAAAAGACAGTCATAATGAAAATATGGATAATTTATTTAGGATTGCTATAGTTCAGCACAAAGAATAATTGCGAAAGAAACGCTACTTTTTGCAACAAATAGTTTATTGAATCGCATCTTACATACTCTAATATTATTAGTAGAGAGGTTCAGCAGTTCTTAAAAGTCCTTGTAATGCTTCTTTTTTTAACTAGCTATTTTCCATTTGTTCAAAATTTGTTACTATAAGTCAAACAAGTTTGATAATAAAAAAACCATTTGTAATCGACCACGGGGTGATCGCAAATTGCGAGACAACAAAACCCTTCTGTTGATAGGAATTGACATCTTCTCCTAATAATGTCTCTCCACAACAACTACAAGTTTCTGGATGATGGTCTAAAACGCTGTCACACTTGGATACATCGTACAGAAAGGTACTTGTTCACAACAAGTTAACCAATGGAAGATTCACATGCAACTACCAAATACTCTCAAGACTCCGTTTTTTCTACAGACGCTCCAGTTTATTGCTAACCCTGTAAGATTTGTAGAAAAAGTGGCTCAGCAATATCCTGACATATTCACCGCGAAAGTATCTTACACCGGGTCTGCTTTTTGGGAAAATCTGGTATTTATTAACCATCCTCAAGGAATAGAGGAAATTTTAACCAACACAAAGAAGTTTGCAGCCCCCGGTGATGTCAACAAAATCATGAAGCCTTTACTAGGAGAATACTCACTCGTCCTGCTTGAGGGGGAACGCCACAAGCAACGGCGAAAACTCTTAATGCCTTGCTTTTTCGGTGACCAAATGCGGCGAGCCTACGGTCAACTCATCGTTAATATTACAGAAAAAGTATTTGGTCAGTTACCCATAGACACACCCTTTTCTGCTCGTACTGCAATGCAGGATATTGCTTTGCAAGTCATATTAGAAGCTGTCTTCGGCTTGTATGAAGGAGAACGCTACCAACAACTCAAGCGCTTAATAACTGTAATGTTGGAAGATGTGCTTAAGTCTCCTTTAACTTCTAGCTTATTATTTTTCCCTTTCCTGCAAAAGGATTTAGGTTCTTGGAGCCCTTGGGGCTACTTTGTGCGGCTACAGCAACAAATTTATGAATTGCTTTACGCTGAAATTGCTCAACGCCGGGAGCAACCCGATCCAAATCGCGTCGATATCCTCTCATTATTGATGTCTGTCCGTGATGAAGAGGGTAAACCGATGACTGATCAGCAGTTGCGCGATGAGTTATTGACGCTTCTAGTGGGAGGACATGAATCCACAGCAACTGCAATGGCTTGGGGATTATATTGGATTCACAAGAAACCATTCATACCTGAAAAACTGCTCCAAGAACTACATAGCCTTGGTGATTCTCCAGATCCGATAAGCATTTTCCGGCTCCCCTATCTCACCGGTGTCTGTAATGAAAGTCTGCGAATTCATCCCGTTTTTCCTTTTACCTTTACTAGAGTTGTGAAAGAACCAGTTGAACTACTAGGACATCTTTTAGAACCTGGTACTTTAGTAGTAGGCTGTATTCATCTTACGCATCAGCGTGAGGACTTATACCCAAATCCCCAGCAGTTTAAGCCAGAGCGATTTTTAGAACGACAATTTTCTCCCTATGAATTTTTGCCGTTTGGTGGTGGAATCCGTCGTTGTATTGGCGAGGCTTTAGCGCTGTTTGAAATGAAGCTAGTATTGGCAACAGCAATCTCTCGTTACGAACTGGCTCTAGTCGATGAGCGACCAGAACGACCACAGCGCCAACGTCTTACCATGGCACCTGGCAATGGTGTCAAAATGGTAATAACAGGGCAGCGTGCACCTCATCGAGAGTATTCAGTCACATCAATTCAATAGCAGTTGCGCTTGAACATTCAGAAAAATCTTATTCGGTTTGCTCGAAAAGCGAATTTTACGCAGGTTCAGCACCATATCTACTCTCTCAATTAATTGTTGCATTGGTAATAACTGAACTATGGACTTCAGTTGGACGGAGAATCAGAATGAACTGTATGCTAAAGTCCTGGCTTTAGCAAAAGAAAAACTAAATAGTTCGGCTAAAGAACCAGAAATGGCTCAGAACCTTTGGCATCTGTGTGGTGAATTAGGAATTTTAGGCTTATGTGTGCCAAAGCGCTATGGTGGTATGGGTCTAGATGCGTTAACTACAACGCGCGTCATAGAAGCTTACGGGCGTGGATGTGAGGATATGGGTTTCGTCTTTGCCACATTGGCCCACCTATTTGCCTGTACCATGCCAATTTTGGAGTATGGAACTGAGCTACTTAAAGAAGCGATTCTGCCACAGTTATGTTCTGGTGAGTGGAAAGGCGCTAATGCAATCACTGAGAAAGAAGCTGGCTCCGATGTTTTTGCCCTTAGAACCAAGGCAGTTCGTGATGGTAAATCCTATGTATTGACAGGTCATAAGATTTACGTAACTAACGCTCCTCTTGCTGACGTATTTGTCGTATACGCATCGACAAATCCCACTCATGGTTACCTAGGGATTACTGCATTCATTGTTGAGAAAAACACGCCTGGAGTGATTGTCGGGAAACCGTTTAGTAAAATGGGTCTAGACAGCACTTTTGCCAGTTCAGTCTACTTTAAGGACTGCCATGTGCCAGAAGGCAACAAGCTCGGAAATGAGGGACAAGGAGCACAAGTCTTTCAAAGCTCTATGCAATGGGAGCGAGCGTGCTTGTTTGCTGCATATGTGGGGATGATGGAACGTCAACTTGAGCAAACTATCGGTTATACTCGCTCTCGTCGCCAGTTCGGCAGAGCAATTAGTAAGAATCAAGCAATTTCGCATCGCATTGCTGATATGAAGTTACGTCTTGAATCTGCCCGTCTTCTGCTTTACCGCGCTTGTTGGCTATTCGATCAAGGAAAAAATCCCGTGCTGGACGTGTCAATGTCTAAGTTAGCGATCAGCGAAGCCGCAATTCAATCCAGTCTAGATGCTATCCAAATCCACGGTGGGATAGGCTTTCTGACTGAGTTTGGCATTGAACGGGGGTTACGAGATGCTATTCCCAGCACCATTTTTTCAGGTACGTCAGAGATGCAGCGCGAGCTAATCGCTCGAGAGTTAGGTCTGTGAGTACCCCTTTCAAGGAATTTAGTTATGGTATAACCTTCCAAGTGTTGTGTTGCTATTGATAAGCGTACTTGTAATCCTTTTAGAGCAAAGACTTTGAAGATTATCTTATTAACCTTGCAAGGGGGTTGTTTATGAGCCTGCAGAACTTTCTCATCCTTAGTGCAAAACGTACGCCAGATGCGTTGGCTATCAGGGGACCTGACGGCAGTATAACTTATGGTGAGCTAGATAGGTTAGCCAACCGCATTGCTAAAGCACTGACTGCACTTGGTGTTTGTAGGGGAGATCGCGTCGGGATTTGGCTCGATAAATCAGTACGTGCTGTGGCAACAATGCAAGGGGTGTTGCGCCTTGGCGCTGCTTATGTCCCCATCGATCCACTGGGTCCTGCTGTTCGCACCCGCACCATTCTCAAAGATTGTGCAGTCAAGGCACTTATCACCACTGAGAAACGTGCTGAAGCCACGTTGACTAATGATCTTGAGTGCGTGGCTTGCTTATGTACCGATGGCATCTGGAAAGGGCAAACCTGGAATGACCTGGTGGCATTCTCTGACGAGCCAGTAGAAGGATTTTCCCCTGCTGACGATGACTTGGCATACATCCTTTACACGTCTGGTTCAACAGGAAAACCCAAAGGAGTCTGTATCAGCCATCGCAATGCATTGGCATTTATCGAGTGGGCCGCCCAAGAACTCCAAGCAACCCCTGCCGATAGGTTTTCTAACCACGCACCTTTTCACTTCGACCTATCAGTACTAGACCTTTATGTCGCATTTCACGTGGGAGCGTCTGTCTCTCTCGTTCCCGATGGAATGTCTTATGCTCCCAAGCGACTAGTCGATTTCATCACTCAAGAGACAATCACCATCTGGTACTCTGTGCCGTCAGCGTTGATTCTGATGATGGAGCAGGGCGGTTTGTTAGACAGGCAAACCCTCCCATTGCGTGCTATCCTCTTTGCTGGAGAGCCTTTCTCGCTCAAGCACTTAAGGCGGCTTTATGAATACTTGCCGTCAGTGCGATTTCTGAATCTTTATGGTCCAACTGAAACAAATGTCTGTACATTCTACGAAGTACAAGGGATTGAGCCGGACCGCACGAAGCCTGTTCCTATCGGTCGGGCGTGTTCTGGCAATTGCGTCTGGGCGCTGAAAGATGACGGCACAAAGGCTAAGCTCGGTGAAGAGGGAGAGTTAATAGTCTCTGGTCCTACCGTCATGCTCGGTTACTGGGGACATCCACCACAAGGTGACAAACCTTATGCCACAGGGGATATTGTCAGGCTACTCAAAGATGACAATTACCTGTATGTAGGTCGCCGTGACCACCTGGTTAAAGTGCGCGGTCACCGGGTGGAACTTGGCGACATTGAAGCAGCCCTAGCAGAACATCCTGAAATCCATGAGGCAGCGGTTGTTGTGTCCGGTTCGGGAATTGATGCCCGTCTAACCGCGTTTGTAGTTAGCACAGGCGATTTGCCCCTCTTGTCCATTAAACGGCACTGTGCCGAGCGTTTGCCGCGTTATATGATCGTTGATGATGTGCGCTTTATTGCGGCACTGCCTCGCACTAGAAACGGCAAAATTGATCGCCAGAGGCTGACGCAGGAAGCGGTTAATATCACCAGTGCATTATCACGAGTATAGGAAGGAACAAATGCAACAGTCTGAGGTTTTGGAAGCTTTGAAGGCATACATTACCAACGAGGTTCTAGACGGTAAGGACATTGGTTTAGAAACAACAACTCCCTTGCTTGAATGGGGTGTTATCAACTCACTTGAGATTGTTAAAGTACTCAACTTCATTTGGAATCAATTTGGAATTGAAATACCTGCTGAAAAAGTGACTGCTGAACATTTCAAAGATTTAGTTTCTCTCACTCATTTAGTTCTCGGAATCGCTAAGGAAAGTTAGGCATCTGTGAGCTAGTTAAAAATTACAATTGTGTAGCAAGGCAAACTCAAACTAATCGGTTTTAAGCTAGAAAGAATAACTCTTACAGTTATCCTAATGTGTTTAAGAGGAGAAAAACGTGAGTATAGAACAGCCCAACTTTGATGTTGGAATTATTGGTGGTGGACCTGCCGGTTCCGCGATCGCTTCTTATCTGGCTAAAGCAGGTCTAAAATGCATTGTGTTAGAACGGGAGAAGTTTCCCCGTCCTCATGTTGGAGAATCTCTGGTACCATCTTCAACGCGGGTTTTCAAAGAAATTGGTTTTCTTGAGAAGATGGATCGGGCAGGTTTTCCTCGGAAGTATGGTGCTGTATGGACAGCAGCTTCCAATTCAAAAAGTCCGATTTACCAACATGATTGGCAAGGACTGGAAGCAGACTGTCATGCAGATGTTAGGTTTGAAGAACGAGACCAACATGGTGTAGACCGTAGCTATACTTACCATGTTGATCGCGGCAAATTTGACTTACTTTTACTTCAGCATGCTCAAGAGTTAGGTGCAACCGTCTGTGAAGAGGTACGAGTAAAGGAAGTAGATTTCTCGGAGCCATCCCAACCTCAAATTCACTTTTCTACAAACAAACGAGAGATGAGCACGAGTGTTCGGGTGGTTGTCGATGCCAGTGGTCGTCAAACGCTGCTTGGCAATCAACTCAAATTAAGAATTCCCGATCCTGTGTTTGATCAGTGCGCCATACACACCTGGTTTGAAGGCTATGATCGGTCCACACTTTCCAGAAATGAGCGACAGCAAGACTATATTTTTGTTCACTTCTTACCAATCACGAATAGTTGGGTTTGGCAAATCCCGATCTCAGAGACTATCACCAGCATTGGTGTAGTCACACAACGGAAAAATTTTGTAAAATCGCAAGCATCTCGTGAAAAGTTTTTCTGGGATTGTGTAGAGAGCCGTCCAGAACTTTTAGCTGGTTTGAAGGCAGCTAAGCAACTCCGCGCATTCAAAGAGGAAGGCAATTACAGCTACTCTATGAAGCAGATCTGTGGAGATGGCTTTGTGCTGATTGGTGATGCCGCTCGTTTTGTTGACCCCATTTTTTCTAGTGGCGTTAGCATTGCTCTCAACAGTGCCCGCTGTGCCAGTATAGATATTATTAAAGCTGCCGAAAAGGGCATCTTTACTAAAGATAGCTTTGCAACCTATGAAGCTATTCTCCGCCGAGGCGTGAGAAACTGGTATGAGTTCATTTCTCTCTATTATCGTTTAAACGTCCTCTTTACTGCTTTTATCCAAGATTCTCGATATCGGCTCGATATCATCAAGCTGCTCCAGGGGGATGTATACGACGAAGAGGAACCGGAAGTTCTCCGAGCGATGAGGGAGACTGTCACGGCAGTGGAGCAGAACAAAAATCACCTATGGCATCAATTCCTGGGTGATTTGAAAGCTCCTTCACTAGCGCCCTCGTTTTGAAGTAGGGCTGTTTCATTCGTTAAGGAGAGAGAATTTGTCAATACGTAGCGCGATAATTTTTGGGATATAAGTTATAGAAAACCTATATTTAGATCCAGACAATTTAACTTTTATCCAGAAAATTAAGGGCGGTCGCTAACATTAACCCTTGACATTATGAGCCTTTGAGGGAATGAAACAGCCCTGCTCGTTTTGAAGTAGGAGTTGGGGGCAAATTGAGTCATTTCTAATTTTTGTATAATAGATTACCAAGGTGAAAGTGCAGGTGATGCTATGAACGGGATGCAACCAGAGCCTATCGCTATCATCGGGATTGGATGTCGTTTTCCTGGTGCCAAGAATCTCCAAGCGTTCTGGAAACTGTTACGAGATGGTATTGATGCTGTTCGTGAGGTTCCTGAGAATCGCTGGGATGTAAATCAGCTTTATGACCCAGACATAACAAAGTCTGGAAAAATGTCAAGCCGATGGGGTGGTTTCATCGATGATGTAGATAAGTTTGACTGGCGTGCATTTCGTCTCTCTCCCCGTGAAGCAAAGTATATCGATCCCCAGCAGCGCTTGCTTTTGGAGGTTGTTTGGGAAGCACTGGAAGATGCCGGACTTACCCTAGAGAAAGTAGCAGGTAGCCGGACTAGCGTCTTCCAGGGAATTTCATCCAACGACTATCTCAGGTTGCAAACTAGAGATTGGTCTAAGCTTGATAGCTACACTATTACAGGAAATAACCCTGCCTTTACTGCTAACCGGATCTCGTACTTCTTTGACTTAAAAGGACCAAGCATTACTATCACCCAAGCTTGTGCTGCATCATTAGCTGCCGTTCATTATGCCTGTCAAAGCTTGTGGACAGGAGAAGCTACGTTGGCTATTGCGGGTGGGGTGAATCTCATGTTGTCGCCAGACATTAGTATCATGCTGTCTAAAGCTGGAACTCTCTCTCCTGAAGGACGTTGCAAAACTCTTGACGCACGGGCTGATGGCTATGTTCGCGGGGAAGGAGCTGGCAGTGTAGTTCTAAAGCCCCTCTCTCAGGTGACCCGGTCTGATAGAGTTTATGCTCTTATCCTTGGGACTGCGATTAATCACAATGGCCATAATGAATGGATTATGGCAGCTAATCCTACGTCACAGGAATCAGTGATCCGTGACGCTTGTCGTCGATCTGGTGTCGAATTATCAGACATAGATTATGTTGAGCTGAATGGCACGGGGCTTCCAAAAGGCGATCCCATTGAGGCGAAAGTTGTTGGAGCAACAATAGGTACTCAGTGTGGACGCAGTCACCATTGCATTGTCGGATCGGTCAAAACCAATATTGGTCATCTGGAAGCTGCTGCGGGCATTGCTAGCTTAATCAAAGTGGCGCTTTCCCTTTACCATCGGGAAATTCCACCTACTTTGCATCTACAGCAGCCCCACCCAGACATTTGCCTGGAATCTCTCGGCTTAGTAGCCCAACAGAAACTCGGTCCGTGGCCTAATAAGATAGGATCACATTTAGCAGGGGTGACTGTAACCTCAATGACAGGCATTAATGCCCATGTGGTATTAGAAGGTTCTCCTCAGTCCAACAACAAGTTATCTCTTATAGAACAACTTGAAACTGGACAGGTACACTTACTACCTCTGTCAGCACGTAGTCCAGAAGCGCTTGCGGATTTGGCTTGTGCTTTTAAAGATTTCTTGACTATTGAGGAGTCTAATACCCTTTCTTTGCAAGACATTTGTTATACTGCCAGTGTACGACGTAGTCACCACGAGTATCGCCTTGCAATTACAGGTAATTCTCGACAGACCTTAGCTAAGTCACTAGAGTTTTTTTTGGAGGGACAAGCTTCGTCCGGATTATGCCTGGCAACTAAGGTGTCAAACAGTTCACCAAAGATTGTCTTTGTGCTTCCTAGTCAAGTCCCCCAAGGGTGGACTCTAAGAAAAAAGCTTTTAGGAGAAGAAATTCATTTCAAAACGGCTTTGGAGGAGTGCGATCGCCTTTTTCGCCAGCACGCTAACTGGTCTTTGTGGAAAGAAGCAGACGCTAATGAGTCTTGCTCCCCCTTGGCTCAAACTGAGACTTTTCAGCTAGAACTTTTTGCTCTTCAGGTAGCTTTAGCAGCTGTATGGCGTTCTTGGGGGATTGTGCCAAAAGCTGTTATTGGTGACGGTTTGGGGGAAATAACGGCGGCTTACTTGGTCGCAACCCTGAGCCTAGAAGATGCTGTGTTGTCTTTAGTCAACAATCTAAAGTCCGTCGCGAAACAAACCAAGGACAAAGGACAAAAAACAAATGACGAAGAACCGTTTTTCTGTGCAGCAATTCTCGAGCAAATGGTGACGAAGGATTACAATGTGTTTGTAGAACTCGCCCCACACCCTGTTTTGTCCGAATCAATTTTTAAGTGCTTGCACCAAATTGGTAGAGAAGGAACTGTGTTGGCATCTCTGCGTCAACGGGAAGAGGAACGAACAGTTATGCTAAAGTCTCTGTCTGCCCTTTACACCTTAGGATGCAAAGTAAATTGGGAGACACTCTATTCTGATGAATGCCGATGTGTTCAACTACCAACTTATCCTTGGCAGCGCGAGCGACTATGGCTTGATTGGCTCGATGTTAAGACAATAAGTACTGCCCCTGAAATTGCCAATGGGCGTCAAAA
Organism: Brasilonema octagenarum UFV-OR1; assembly: GCF_963888615.1. Taxonomy (NCBI): domain Bacteria; kingdom Bacillati; phylum Cyanobacteriota; class Cyanophyceae; order Nostocales; family Scytonemataceae; genus Brasilonema; species Brasilonema octagenarum. The sequence continues at coordinate 26,832 of NZ_CAWPKW010000189.1, forward strand.
ACTAAGGGAAGAAACATGGAGTTCAAATATAGCAACACGTACAACCCGCGAGACAATTCTGAGGGTAGAGCCATGTCAACGCCAGCATTTGTTAGAGTCTTACCTTATTAAACAGGTTGCTTCAGCGCTAGGATGTGATCTCCACGAGCTGGATATTCAGCTACCTCTAAATAGACTGGGACTAGATTCTATCTCGGCTCTTGAGGTGAAACATCGAGTAGAGGCTGACCTTGGGGTTACCATACCAATAACTAAGTTATTGGAAGGATATGGAATTCCCCAAATTGTAGCGCAAGTACTAATGAAGCAGCTGACAACTGGGGTTAACACGGCATCATCTGCTCTTACCCCAGATCGGGAACTCGAGATAACTAGGGTGACCAAAGACATACAAACCAGTGATTTCCTGCACAACAGTGACGCAGTTATTCATCAGACTTGGGAAGAATTCAAAATATAAAGGTTAATCTTGTAGGACAACCTCAGCTGCTTCTATAGATTGGCTGCATGACTGGTAGTTGCAGATATTTCTACACAGCAATAGGCTTCTTGCACCAAAAGTGCAGTACACAATCTCATAGGTACAAACCTTTACAATAACAACTGTGAACTAAATATGTCAGAAGTAGACTTTGATATCGGAATCATTGGTGGTGAACCTGCGGGTTCAGCAACCGCTGCTTACCTTGCTAAAGCAGGTCTTAAATGTGTTATTTTTGAAAGCGAAATTTTTCCTCGCCCACATGTAGGAGAATCTCTAGTTCCATCATCAACACGAGTGTTTAAAGAGATTGGATTTCTTGACCAGATGGAACAAGCAGGTTTTCCCAAAAAATACGGTGCTGCCTGGACATCTGCTGAAAAAGCTCCAATCTATGACATGAGCTAAGCTCGACAAAATCCATTTTGTCGAGCTTAGATGGTCTAGAAGCAGAACGACTCAAAGTTATCGGGAAGCCCGCTATTAAATTTATGAATGAGTATAAATTATGAAGGCAACAGAACTATTAACAGAGCTTAGGCAATTGGGCGTTCAGTTGTGGATAGATGGACAGGAGTTGATTTGCCGTGCTCCTAAAGGTACCTTAACGCCTGAACTTCGCACTTTGATGGCTCAGCAAAAATCAGAGCTGTTGGCACTGCTACATTTTCATGACAAGGAAACGCGTAGCTCAACGTTGCCCACAATTGTACCTGCTCTTGACCAGCGACATCTTCCTTTTCCTCTGACAGAAATTCAGCAAGCCTACTGGCTTGGTCGAAATGGAGCATTTGAGCTAGGTAATGTCGGAAACCATTTCTATGTAGAACTTGAATGTGAAGAACTAGATTTAAATCGGTTGAGTTCTGCTTGGCAGAAGGTTATCAGTCGTCATGATATGTTGCGTGCGGTTGTCACAGCAGATGCCCAGCAGCAAATCCTAGAGCAAGTTCCTCCCTATCAAATTGAAATCCAAGACCTGCGCGCTCAGGAACCAGAAACAGTTGCTCAACGACTAGAGGCAGCTCGCGATCGCCTCTCACACCAACTATTTCAGCCAGAACAGTGGCCCTGGTTTGAAGTTCAAGCTTACCTTTTAGATGAGCGACGTATCCGACTTCTAATCAGTATAGAGCTTTTAAACCTGGATGTCACAAGTGCAACCATGATTTTCCGGGAGTGGTGGCAGTTGTACAAGAATCCTGAGCTTTCTCTTCCAGCCTTAGAATTTTCTTTTAGAGACTATATCTTAGCAACCGATGCCTTCCGAAAATCAGAAGCCTACCAGCGTTCCCTAGCTTACTGGAAAGAACGTGTGGCAACACTTCCCCCTGCTCCCGAACTGAGTCTCGCTATCAATCCCAATGTCCTAAACCAGCCTAAATTCAAGTGTCACAAAGCAACCTTAGAAGCTGAAACCTGGTCAAAGTTAAAGAATCGGGCAGTTGAGATGGGGCTGTCACCATCTGGAGTGTTACTGGCAGCCTATGCCGAAATCCTGGCTACTTGGAGCAAGAATTTACGCTTTACCATTAATCTTACACTTTTTAATCGCCTGCCGTTACATCCTAAAATAAACGATATTGCTGGTGACTTTACGTCTCTCATTCTGTTGGCAGTTGACAATTCAGGGCAGTATACTTTTGCAGAGCGGGCAAAGCACATACAGAAGCAGCTTTGGGATGATATGGATCACTGCCATGTTAGTGGTGTCCAAGTTTTGCGAGAACTGTCTCGTCTCCAAAGTAGGGAGCGAGAGGCTGTTATGCCTGTGATATTTACGAGTGCCCTTAACTCCAGCAGTGACGGAATATTTGAATGGTTAAACAAGTTTGGCTCCGTTGTCTACAGTATTTCCCAGACACCCCAGGTTTGGTTAGATTATCAGGCACACGAGCAAGGAGGATCTCTGATTAATGTCTGGGCTACGGTAGAAGGGCTGTTTCCAGAGGGACTTCTGGATGATATGCTCAATGCTTACAATCGTTTGCTTCAGAGATTAGCTAATCACAAAGAAAGTTGGCAGCAAAAAATCTTTCAACTGATTCCAAAAGCACAACTAGAACGGCGAACTGCCATCAACGCCACCCAGGCACCTGTAACATCTCATATGCTGCACACTTTATTTGCCGAACAGGTGCCACAGCGATCGCAACAACCGGCTGTCATCTCATCCAAACGCACTCTCAATTACCTGGAATTGTACCGCCGTGCTCATCAAGTAGGACATCGGCTGCGACAACTCGGTGCCCATCCTAACACATTGGTTGGGGTTGTCATGGAAAAGGGGTGGGAGCAAGTCGTTGCTGTGCTAGGAATCCTTTATTCCGGTGCTGCTTACTTACCTATTGACCCAGCACTTCCTCAGGAGCGACTGTGGCATCTTTTAGAGCAGGGGGAAGTAAAGCTCGTTTTAACGCAATCTTGGCTGAATGAGAAATTGACTTGGTCTAATGGTATTCAGCGGCTAGGTGTTGATGATGAAGATATCCAGGGAGTTGACGATAGTCCCTTAGAGTCAGTGCAGAAACCAGAAGATTTAGCCTATGTTATTTTTACTTCAGGCTCTACGGGAACACCTAAAGGGGTAATGATTGACCATCGGGGTGCTGTCAACACAATTGTTGACATTAACCAGCGTTTTGGCGTTGAACCTACAGATCGAGTGCTAGCCCTGTCTTCTCTCAATTTTGACCTGTCGGTCTACGATATCTTCGGCACACTAGCTGCAGGAGGAACTATCGTCATTCCAGATGCTGAACACACGAAAGACCCAGCTCATTGGGTTGCTTTGATGGCTCAAAACAAAGTGACTGTCTGGAATTCAGTACCTGCCTTAATGCAAATGCTGGTAGAATATAGTAAAAAAAATCAGCACCAAGAGTGGCTTAACGGTTTGCAATTAGTGCTACTGAGTGGAGATTGGATACCGCTAAACTTACCTAATCAGATAAAAGCACTGTTTAAAAACGCACAGGTGATTAGCCTAGGAGGAGCCACTGAAGCTTCTATTTGGTCGATTCTTTATCCAATTGAAGCTGTAGACCTAGCCTGGAAGAGTATTCCATATGGTCAACCAATGTGCAATCAATATTTTCAAATTCTTAATGAAAAGATGGAGCCATGCCCAGTATGGGTACCAGGACAGGTTTATATTGGTGGGATCGGACTGGCTCAAGGTTACTGGCGGGATGAACAAAAGACCAACACTAGCTTCATTATCCATCCTGAAACAGGTGAACGTTTATACAAGACTGGGGATTTAGGTCGTTATCTGCCCGATGGTAATATTGAGTTTTTAGGACGAGAGGATCTCCAAGTCAAAATTAGCGGCTACCGCATCGAGTTGGGCGAGATTGAAAAAGCTTTGGAACAGCATTCTGCGGTTAAATATGCAGTCGTAACAGCAGTAGGAAAAGAGCGAGAAAAGAAATATTTGGTAGCCTATGTTGTTCCCGACTCAGAATGGGTGTCTCTGGAGCTAGATTTCACTAACCCGATAGCTCATGTCTATAAACCCCAGCAACCTGAGGGAGTTATGACTAACCAAGGCGTTAGCGAACAAGTACCTCCTAAAGCAAGTTCTACATTTGCCTCGATTGCTGATGAGTTACACAGTTTCTTGCAAAAGAAACTACCCAATTACATGATACCTTCAGCTTATGTACCACTCCCGACTTTGCCACTGTCAGCAAATGGCAAAGTAGATCGTCGGGCGCTCCCTCAGCTGGAACCTGTGCATTCTGAGTCTGACACGGTCAATTTACCGCCCCAAAGTGAAGTAGAGCGAACCTTAGCAGCTATCGTCAAAAATGTGCTTCAGGTAGAGAGTATAGGTATGCAGAGCAACTTTTTTGACCTAGGTGCCACTTCAGTTCACATTGTGCAGGTTCATAGCAAGGTTAAAGAGGCTTTAGGTATGGATATACCCATTGTGCAAATATTTCGCTATCCAACTATTAGCTTTTTAGCAAAATACTTGAGCCACAATCAGATTGAAAAATCTTTTTCTCATCAAATGGATGAGCAAACTCAGAAGCAAAAAGAATTGAGTCATCGACAAAAACAGTTAATGGCAAAAAGACGCAATAACACGATTGTTAATCTTTAATGCAGAATGTAAGGTCGTAAAGATTATGAATTTTGAGCAGAATGGTCTAGAAATAGCGATTGTTGGAATGTCCGGACGTTTTCCAGGTGCAAAAAATATTGATGAATTTTGGGAGTGTCTCAAAAATGGAAAGGAGCTCATTACGGTTTTCTCTGATTTAGAACAGCAAGGGATACTTGCTAATGGGTCTGGTCAAAACAATAAGATAATCAAAGTTGGCGCTATCCTTGATGATGTCGAAATGTTTGATGCTTCATTTTTCGGCTTCAGTCCCAAAGAAGCTGAAACTATGGACCCACAACACCGCCTGTTTTTAGAATGTGCCTGGGAAGCTCTTGAAAATGCTGGCTATGACTGCCAAACAGAAGAAAAACTCGTAGGAGTTTACGCTAGTGTAAGTCTAAGCACTTACTTACTCTATAACATTTATCCCAATCAGGAATTGATGGAATCCAGAGGATTCTTACAAACCGAAATTGGTGTTGATAAAGATTACATTGCCACACGTGTATCCTACAAATTGAATCTTAAGGGACCTAGTGTCACTGTTCAAACAGCCTGTTCTAGTTCATTAGTTGCTGTTCACTTTGCTTGTCAAAGTTTGCTCAATGGTGAATGCGACATGGCTTTGGCTGCTGGAGTTTCAATTAAAGTTCCCCAAAATGAATTAACCCTCTCACCAGATGCTATTGTTTCTCCTGATGGACATTGCAGAGCCTTTGATGCTAAAGCAAACGGTACAGTTGGCGGTAATGGAGTTGGAGTTGTTGTCCTAAAAAGGCTAAAGGATGCGATCGCAGACAATGATCGTATTTATGCAGTCATCAAAGGCTCTGCTATCAATAATGATGGTTCTTTGAAAATCGGCTACACAGCACCCAGCCAAGATGGTCAAGCGAGGGTGATTCGCACCGCTCAAGCTATGGCGGAAGTGGAGCCAGAAACCATCACTTATATGGAAGCCCACGGAACCGGAACTCCTTTGGGAGATCCGATTGAAATCGCAGCCATGACACAAGCGTTTCGGTGCGGTACGGATAAAAATGGCTACTGTGCAATCGGCTCAGTAAAAACCAATGTTGGGCATTTGAATTCAGCGGCTGGGATCGCAGGCTTAATCAAAACCGTCTTGGCACTTCAACACAAGTTGATACCACCAAGCCTCAACTTTGAGATACCAAATTCTCAAATTGATTTTGAGAATAATCCGTTTTACGTCAATAATAAACTGTCAGAGTGGAAAGTCAATAACATTCCCCGTCGTGCTGGGGTGAGTTCCTTCGGCTTTGGTGGCACAAATGCTCATGTAATTCTTGAGGAAGCTCCTGCTTTAGAAACATCTTCCAATCGTTCCCGATCCCAGCAACTCCTGGTGCTGTCTGCCAAAACCCCTTCAGCCTTAGAAACGGCAACAACTAACCTAGCCAATTACTTAAGGCAGCACCCAGACATCAATCTTCCCGATGTGGCTTATACTCTGCAAGTGGGTCGTCAGGCATTTAATCATCGCCGAATGGTTATAGCCAAAGATATTGAGGATGCGGTCAAAGCTTTAGCGTCAACTACTGACGAAGCATATCTACAAGAGTTTCAACAGCGAGTTTACACCCAGTTTCAGGAATCAAGTGATCGCCCCGTTGTGTTCATGTTTACTGGTCAAGGAGCCCAGTATGTAAATATGACGCGGGAAATTTACCAGAGTGAACCGACATTTCGCCAAGAGTGCGATTCCTGCTGTGAATTACTCAAGCCCTACCTTGGATTAGATTTGCGCTCTTGTCTGTACCCAAAAGAGGAAGAAGTTGAAAAGGCGGCACAGCAATTACAGCAGACTGCTATTACCCAACCAACACTGTTTGTGATTGAGTACGCCCTGGCTAAATTGTGGATGTCTTGGGGAGTGCAACCTGTGGCAATGATTGGTCACAGCATCGGTGAATATGTAGCCGCCACTCTTGCAGGTGTATTCTCTTTGGAAGATGCTTTAGTTTTAGTGACGGCACGGGGTCAACTAATGCAGGAACTGCCATCAGGAAGTATGCTCGCCGTTCCTATGTCTGAAGAAAAGGTGCAACCATTCTTGGCTCAGACACTGTCTTTGGCAGCAATTAACGGATCGTCCTCCTGTGTCGTTTCAGGTACGACAGATACTGTAGAGGCAATACAAAACCAGTTAGCTTCCCAAGGCATAGACAGCCAACGTTTACATACTTCTCATGCCTTCCATTCTCACATGATGGAGCCGATTTTGAAGCGCTTCACTGAGCGGGTGACACAAGTCAGCCTTAAGCCCCCACAAATCCCCTACATTTCTAACGTCACTGGTACTTGGATTACCGCAGAACAAGCAACAGATCCTTCTTATTGGGCTTCTCATATACGGCAAACGGTGCGGTTTGCCCAAGGCTTGCAAGAGTTATTACAAGAACCCTCTCAAATTCTGCTAGAGGTGGGACCGGGTCGGACTTTGAGTAAATTAGCCAAACAGCATCCTGATAAAAAACCCGAACAGATAGTGTTAACTTCGGTACCCCATCCACAAGAGAGGAAATCGGATGTAGCATTCTTGTTACAGACGTTAGGTCAGATCTGGCTCAATGGAGTACAGGTGGATTGGTCAAGATTTTATGCTTCCGAGCAGCGTCATCGTCTCCCCTTGCCTACCTATCCCTTTGAGCGGCAAGGTTACTGGATTGAACCGCCCCAAAAGGGGCAGGGTAATCATACGGCTCAGGCGTTACTGGGCAAAAAACCAGATATCGGCGACTGGTTCTACCTACCTTTTTGGAAGCCATCAGTACCCCCATCGTTGCTTCAGGAAGAACTGGCAAAGCAAAAGTCTTGCATTTTGGTGTTGAGCGATGAGTGCGGCTTGGGCTCCCAATTGGAGAAAAAACTCCGAACACAGAACCAGGATGTGATTACCGTGAAGCTTGGATCGGAGTTTGCAAAGCTGAGCGAATGCCTGTATACTCTTAATCCTCAACAACCTGATGACTACGAGGTTTTGCTCAATGAACTACAGTCACGGGAAAATCTACCAACAAAGATTGTTCATCTATGGAATGTCACACCCCAATGTCATACAGCATCAGAACTGGAATTGCTTCTTGACCAAGCTCAAGACAAAGGATTCTACAGTCTACTGTTCCTCGCCAAAGTACTAGGAAAACTAAATCTTACGCATGAGTTTCAAATCACGGTCGTTTCTAATAATCTTCAGAAAATAAACCCCACAGAAATACTCTGTCCAGAAAAGGCGACCTTACTGGGTCCAGTGAAGGTAATTCCCCAAGAATATCCGAATATTACCTGTCGTAGCATTGATGTTGTTCTTCCTTCAGCAGGAATTTGGCAAGAGAAACTCGTAAACTACTTAATAACGGAACTCATAGTCCCCTCCTCAGAGCGATTTATTGCCTACCGTGGTAATCATCGCTGGGTGCAAACCTTTGAGCCAGTCTACTTGGATAAAGCAAAGGAAGCGACTCCACGATTAAGGGAAGGGGGAGTCTATCTAATCACGGGTGGACTCGGAAGCATTGGACTTGTTTTGGCTGAGTATCTGGCAAAGACTGTACGAGCCAAACTAGTTCTGACAGGACGTTTAGGTTTGCCCAACCGAGATAGGTGGTGCGAGTGGTTGAGTACTCACAGTAAAACCGATGGCACGAGCCGCAAGATTCGCAAAGTGCAAGAACTTGAGGAACTCGGTGCTGAGGTTTTGGTAGCTAGTGCCGATGCTGTCAATCTTGAACAAATGCGAGAAGTAATTGCTCAGACTCTAGAGCGGTTTGGTCAGATCAACGGTGTAATCCATGCTGCAGGAGTTGTGACAGAAAAAACGTTTTGTGATATTGAACAGATAACTAAAACTGAGTGTGAGCAGCAATTTCAACCAAAAATATATGGACTTTTGGTGTTGAAAAAGGTTTTGCAGGACAAAGAGCTTGATTTTTGTTTGTTGCTATCTTCTTTGTCATCAGTTTTAGGAGGATTAGGATATGTTGCATATTCAGCAGCAAATCTGTTTATGGACGCTTTTGTTCACCATTACAATCAGACCAATCCTGTCTCCTGGCTCAGCGTCAACTGGGATGGCTGGCAACTAGAGCAAGATAACAAGCAAGGTAAGTTTGTGGGAGATGTATCGACTGAATTAGCGATCGCAAAAGAAGAAGGTGTAGAGGCATTTACTAGGATCTTGTCCAAGGATATTGAACCTCAGGTAGTGGTTTCAACGGGAAATTTACAAGCCAGGATTGACCAATGGATCAAACTGGAATTTTTACGAGAAAAACCAGCTTCCCAAAAAATTACTTCATTTTCGCTTCATTCCAGACCGAATTTACCAAATGGCTATGTCGCTCCCAAGAATGAAACTGAGCAAAAGCTTGTCAATATGTGGCAGGATTTTCTTGGAGTTGAACTAATAGGAATTCACGATAATTTCTTTGAATTGGGGGGACATTCCTTAATGGCTACCCAAATCGTCACCAAGGTGCGCGAAGTATTCCAGATAGGAATGTCCTTGGGCAGGTTATTTGAGGAACCTACCGTGGCTGGCATGGCACAGTGTATTGAAACGATTCGTACAACTGCTCAGCAACTCCAAGCTTACACCAGTGACAATTTGAATGACAGAGAAGAAATAGTACTATAAACATCTCCCAGAAAAAGAAGGAAGCAGTCATCTAGAGGAACAAAAAACTCTACATCAAACTATCACTTCATAAGTCATCATTTTTTCAGGTGGTTTGAAGGCGATATATAGCACTGTTTCAATCTGCTTCCTAGCTTTCTCGTCACTCTGTCACAATTAAAAGTCTAGTTTTGTAGGAATTTGCTTTTTCAGTAAATTTTGCATTTGCACCAATTTTTGCAGGAGTTAGATATGAATACTCAGATGAAATCCATTCAAGAGTTTTTGTCCTACCTCAGCGATTTAGATATAAAGCTCTCTGCTGATGGCGATCGCCTTTGCTGTAATGGTCCCAAGGGAATATTGACGCCAACCCTACGTAATCAGATAGCTGAGCGCAAAGCAGAGATTTTGGAATTTATAAATAAGTATAATTTTCTTTTTCAAGCTAATCTTTGTAAAGACCTAAGCGAACAAGAACTTGCTGAAATCCAAGAACAGATAGATTCATTTCCCTTTCTTAATTACAATAGTTCAAATCTTTCTTCCAATAAAGCTAAAGAACTTTGGGAGAAGCTTTATAATTATTTTTCCCAAAAACTTAACTCAACAGTTGGTAGTTATGCAACTTTTTTGAACTACGGTTATGTTGCCAACGATTCTCCACAAGAGGCATTGGTTGATTTACCAAATTACACTCCTAATAAAAATCGCATTAAATTAGTACTCGAACTTATTGGAGATTGCGACCTTACAGATCGTACAATTTTAGATGTGGGTTGTGGCAGAGGTGGAACAGTTAATGTTATTGCCACATCTTTTCATGTTAAAGAAATATTTGGAATTGATTTATCAACAACAGCTATTTCATTTTGTCAAACAAATTATAATCATAGTCATGCTCATTTTATGCAGGGAGATGCAGAAACACTACCTTTTGAAGAACACAAATTCGATATTGTAACTAATATTGAATCATCTAATGCTTACCCTAATATCTTTGCTTTTTATAGAGAAGTATATAGAGTATTAAAACTCGGAGGGTACTTTTTGTACACAGATTTCTTTCCCGTAGATAAATTAGATGATTATTTATCAGATTTACAAGAGATAGGTTTTGTTATTGAAAAGGATAGAGATATTACAGCTAATGTCTTGTTATCCTGCGATGAAGCGGCAACCATAGGTAGCCAAGCTTATGGAAATGCACCTGAAATCCTAATAAGTAATTTTTTGGGGTTACCTGGTTCCACAACCTACACCAATTTCAAAAATAGAAGCTGGCTCTATAAGATATTCAGATTCAAAAAAGTATGATTGCAAGCGGAGAAACTTCAGGCTTTTAAAGTAACGCATAAACAATAAGTAGATAGACTTATGAAATCTATTCAAGAGTTTTTGTCCTACCTCAGCGACTTAGATATAAAGTTCTCTGCTGATGGCGATCGCCTTTGCTGTAATGGTCCTAAGGGAACATTGACGCCAACCCTACGTAATCAGATAGCTGAGCGCAAAGCAGACATTTTGGCATTTCTACATAATGCTTATAATACTGAAAACTTAAGCACTGATTACCAACCGCTACCCACAATAGTACCCAATCCAGACGAACGGCATCAACCTTTTCCACTCACTGACGTTCAACAGGCTTACTGGATTGGTCGCAGTGGTGCTGTTGAACTGAGTAACGTAGCAACTCACGTATATGTGGAAATTGACATTGTCGATTTAGACCTAGAAAGATTTGAAAAAGCTTGGCAGTGGCTGATAGAACGCCACGATATGCTACGGACGATTGTGCGACCAGATGGACAACAGCAGATTTTGGAGAAAGTGCCTCCTTATAAAATTAAAAGTTTAGACTTGTGCGGGAAAGAGCCAGAAATAATTGCTTACCAGTTGAACCACATTCGTGAGCAAATGTCTCACCAAGTGCTACCCCCTCACCAGTGGCCTCTGTTTGAAATTCAAGCGTCTTTATTAAACGAGAATAAAACCAGAATTCACTTAAGTTTTGACTTATTGACGGCAGACTATTGGAGTATAGACTTAATTCTAAGAGAACTGGTAGAATTTATACACAATGCTGAGATTGTCTTTCCTGCTTTAGAACTCTCATTTCGGGATTATGTCTTAGCAGAAATTGGCTTACATGATTCACAACTATACCGTCGCTCACAAGAGTATTGGTTACATCGAATTCGCACCTTACCACCGTCTCCTGAACTACCTCTAGAAAAGAGCTTAACTACTGTCAAACACCCCCGTTTTGTAAGTCGTCGTGGAACACTAGATTCAGATACATGGGGTCGCCTCAAAAACAGGGCTAGCAAAGTGAATTTGACTCCTTCTGGACTGTTGTTAGCTGCTTTTGCCGAAATCTTAACCGTATGGAGTAAGAATCCTCAATTTACCATCAATTTAACGCTGTTCAATCGCCTGCCCCTGCATCCACAGGTAAATCAAATTTCTGGGGACTTTACTTCTTTGACTTTACTGTCAGTAGACAACTCCGGACAAGATTCTTTTGAAGTGCGAGCGCGGCGCATCCAAAAGCAGCTCTGGGATGACTTTGACCATCGTTATTTCAGTGGCGTGCAAGTTTTGCGCGAATTAGCTCGCACTCAAGAGCGGTTTTTAGGGGCGCTCATGCCAATTGTCTTTACCAGCACCCTAGTTCATAATGACTTAACCCGCGATACACCAAGTAAAAAACCTTCATCAATGGCTTGCCTGGGAGAAGTTGTTTACAGCGTCAGCCAAACACCGCAGGTTTATCTAGATCATCAGGTTTTTGAACATGACGGAGCTTTGGTTTTCAACTGGGATGCTGTAGAAGAACTCTTCCCAACGGGGCTCTTGGATGATATGTTTGCTGCTTACTCCAATTTCTTGGAGCGTCTATCCAATTCTCACGAACTGTGGCAAGTAACGACAAGAGAACTGCTACCACCAACACAGTTCAAGCAAATAGCAGCCATTAATGCTACCGAAACACCAGTCCTAGAAACTGTCCTATTGCATACCTTGTTTTTTGAGCGAGTGCTTTTGCACCCAGAACAAGCTGCTGTCATTACTTCCTGTCGCACGCTCACCTATCAAGAATTAAGTACTCGTGCTTGCCATATCGGGTATCAACTGCGACAATTGGGCGCTTGCCCCAACCAGCTGGTAGCTATTGTCATGGAAAAAGGGTGGGAGCAAGTTGTCGCAACCTTGGGCATCCTCGCCGCTGGAGCCGCTTATGTGCCTATCGATCCCGACCTGCCCAGCGAGCGTCTATCTTATCTTTTAAAACAAACGAAAGTTCAGTGGGTAATCACGCAATCGAAGCTAGACACTTCTCTAGAATGGCCAGAAAACGTCCTCCGTCTCTCAGTAGATATCTTAGAACCCCCTAACTCCTGTGAACCTCTGGAACCTGTACAGCAAGTTTCAGATTTAGCCTATGTCATTTTTACTTCTGGTTCCACTGGTTTGCCAAAAGGAGTGATGATTGACCATCGGGGTGCTGTTAATACTATCTTAGATATTAACCAGCGTTTTCATGTGCAACCAGAAGATCGGGTCATTGCCCTGTCGTCTCTCAGTTTTGATCTGTCTGTGTATGACATTTTTGGCACCTTGGCAGCCGGAGGAACGCTAATCGTTCCTGATGCATCAGCCACAAGAGATCCATCTTACTGGATGCAGTTGCTGGTAGAATATCAAATCACTATCTGGAACTCAGTACCAGCTTTGATGCAAATGCTGGTAGAGTATGCAAAAGGTCAGAAAATACTACCTAAATCGCTACGGTTGGTTATGTTAAGTGGGGATTGGCTACCTTTAACCTTACCTGGTCAAATTCAAAACTTATTTGGAAAGGTACAAGTTGTTAGTCTAGGAGGTGCCACAGAGGCATCGATCTGGTCAATTCTCTACCCCATTAACACAGTTGATCCTGCTTGGAAAAGTATTCCCTACGGTTGCCCGATGACCAACCAGCGCTTTTATGTGTTAAATAAAGCGCTAGAACCTTGCCCGGTATGGGTGCCAGGACAACTTTATATTGGTGGAATAGGACTCGCTAAAGGTTACTGGCAAGATGATTTGAAGACCCAAAGCAGCTTTATTATTCATCCTCGCACAGGAGAGCGGCTGTACAAGACAGGTGACTTGGGTCGTTATCTGCCTGATAGCAACATAGAGTTTCTGGGACGAGAAGACTTCCAGGTCAAAATCAATGGTTACCGCATTGAGCTAGGCGAGATTGAGGCGATGCTTGAGCAGCATCCCTTAGTTAATCATACCGTGGTAATGGCGGTGGGAGAGACACGAGAAAATAAACAATTGGTAGCATATATTGTTTCTGACTCACTCTCAAGCTCTCAAGCTCAGCCAGCTCCCGCTCAGCAGACAGCAGCGGTTTACGGTCTTCACCAAACGGATGGAGTGTTGAATGACCCAGTCAAGCGACTGGAATTTATGCTCAAGCAGCCTGGATTGCGATCGCTCGAACCCAATAGACTCTCTATCGAGTTGATTAAGCCGCAAATTGACGAGGCTTTGATCGAAACTTATGTGAAACGCCAAAGCCATCGACAATTTTTGGATACCCCAATTTCTCTTACCCAGCTCAGTGAACTTTTGAACTGTCTGCTACAAATCAAGCTCAATGGTTCCCCGTTGCCCAAGTACCGCTATCCATCTGCTGGCAGTCTTTACCCAGTGCAAACTTACATCTACATCAAACCTGGGCGAGTTGAAGGACTGGAAGCAGGTATTTACTATTACCATCCCGCAGACCACCGTTTAGTCTTACTTTCTCCTGAGGCTGAAATTGAACGTCGCATTTACACTGGGGTTAATCAAGCGATTTTCGATAAATCCGCCTTTTCGCTGTTTTTAATTGGACAACTGAGCGCAATTACCCCCATGTACGGGGAGTTAGCTAGAGACTTTTGTCTTTTGGAAGCAGGTTATATGAGCCAGTTGCTCATGAGCGCAGCATCGGCTAGCCAAATTGGACTTTGTCCCGTGGGCACTCTGGATTTTGCAGCGATCCAAAATTTCTTTGGGCTAGATTCCAATCAGATTCTGCTGCACAGCTTTTTAGGTGGGGGAATCGATCCTGAAAAAACCGCACAAGCGTTGCAGCCCAAAGCGACTCTGTCAATGGCTACCATTGACGATGAACTGCGGAGCTTTTTGCAAGGGAAATTACCAGATTACATGGTACCTGGGATTTATGTACCTCTTGATACCTTGCCGTTGACAGTAAATGGCAAAGTAGATCGTCGGGCTCTCCCTGCACCAACGCTGGTGCAGTCAAAGCTTGATTTGCTCGATGCGCCACCCCAAACTGAAGTGGAGCGCACCATAGCAGATATTGTACAAGCAGTGCTGCAAGTTGAGACAATCGGCATCCATAGCAACTTCTTTGAGTTGGGGGCAAATTCTATTCATATGGTTCAGATCCATAGCCAGATCAAAGAGACTTTGGGAAGAGACATCGCCATTGTGAAAATGTTCCAACACCCAACTATCAACTTTTTGGCTACGCACTTAAGTCAGGAAAATGTTGAGAAATCATATACGCAAATTCATGACCGAGCTTTGAAACAAAAAGAGGTCATAAGGCAACAAAGGCAGCTGATGGAGAAGAGAAAAAATGGATAGTGCAGTTAACTTTGATGCAATTGGAAGCATTGCCATCATTGGCATGAGTGGTCGATTTCCTGGAGCCAAAAATCTGGATGAGTTTTGGCAGAATCTGCGAGACGGGGTTGAATCTATTTCCTTTTTCTCTGAGCAAGAACTTATTGATGCTGGAATCGATCCGGCTATGGTCTGTCACCCTAACTATGTTAAAGCAGGAGCGGTTCTGGAAGACGTAGATTTGTTTGATGCTTCCTTCTTCGGTCTTAGCAACAGGGAAGCTTCTGTCATGGACCCTCAACACCGCCTGTTCATGGAGTGTGCTTGGGAAGCTTTAGAAAGTGCAGGCTACACCTCAGAAACCTATGATGGTAAAATTGGCGTTTACGCTGGTACAGTGATGAGCAGTTATTTGCTGTCCAATCTGTATCTAAACTTTGACCTGACAGGCGGAAACGACATTCTCCAAACCGTGATTGGGAATGATAAAGATTACTTGGCAACCCGCCTTTCCTATAAATTAAACTTAAAGGGACCGAGTATTACAGTTCAATCTTCTTGTTCTACATCATTAGTTGCCATTTGTCAAGCTTATCAAAGCTTACTAAATTACCAATGTGATATGGCTTTGGCGGGTGGCGTTTCCATCAGGGTACCTCTCAAGGCAGGCTATTTTTCTGAAAAAGGCAGTATATTTTCTCCCGACGGACATTGCCGAACATTTGATGCTCGCGCCCAAGGAACTATTTTTGGCAGCGGGCTTGGTGTTGTCGTGCTCAAACGGTTGGCAGATGCGATCGCTGATGGCGATGACATTCATGCTGTGATCAAAGGCTGCGCGATCAATAATGATGGAGCTTTGAAAGTTGGGTACACTGCACCTGGGTTAGATGGTCAGGCTGAGGTGATTGCAATGGCCCAGGCTCTGGCGGGGGTTGAGCCTGAGACCATTACTTATGTAGAAACCCACGGTACGGGAACTCCCATCGGTGACCCAATTGAGGTGGCAGCGCTCACCCAGGTGTTTAGAGCTAGTACCGAGAAAAAAGGCTTCTGTGCTCTTGGCTCTGTCAAAAGCAACTTTGGTCATTTGGAGGCGGCTGCGGGAGTGACAGGATTAATCAAGACTGTCTTAGCACTCAAACACAAGCTTATTCCCCCCAGCATAAATTTTGAAGAGCCTAATCCTCAGATTGATTTCGCAAGCAGTCCTTTCTATGTCAATACTAAACTAAAACAATGGCAGACAGATGGATTTCCCTGTCGAGCCGGAGTCAGCTCCTTTGGAATTGGAGGCACCAACGCCCATGTCGTGCTGGAAGAGGCACCCAAGCGGAACCCAAAACCCGTGGAGGTAGAGCGTCCTGTTCATCTTCTTTGCCTGTCAGCGAAAAACGAAAAGGCTTTGACAGAACTTGCTCAACGGTTTGAGAGCCACCTGGTGGCGAATCAATCCATATCACTGGGTGACCTCTGTTTTACGGCAAATACAGGGCGATCGCATTTTACCCACCGTCTAGCTGTAGTGGCTGAGTCTCCAGCAAAAATGCGCGAGCGGCTAGCTGCTTTTACTGCCCGTCAAGAAACATCTGGGGTGTTCAGTCAGCAAGTGCTGAGTTCGAGTCAGCCGAAAATAGCTTTCTTGTTCACAGGTCAAGGTTCCCAGTACGTAAACATGGGGCGTCAACTTTATGATACCCAAGCGACTTTCCGCAATATTCTTGACAAGTGTGATATAATACTACGACCTCTTCTGAAGCAGTCGCTGTTGTCAGTACTCTATCCAAAATCGGGTGTTACCTCGCTCCTAGATCAGACAGCGTACACTCAACCTGCACTATTTGCTTTGGAGTATGCTTTGGTCGAGTTGCTGCGGTCATGGGGTATAAAACCATCTGTCGTGATGGGTCACAGTTTAGGGGAATACGTCGCTGCTTGTGTAGCTGGGGTGTTCAGCTTGGAAGATGCGCTCAAGCTCGTCGTCGAACGCAGTTGCCTAATGCAGTCTTTACCACAGGATGGCGAGATGGCAGTGGTGTTTGCCTCCCATGCACAGGTGCTAGCAGCCGTTCAACCCTATGTTCAAGATGTAGCGATAGCAGCTGTTAACGGGCCACAAAATATCGTGATTTCTGGCAAGCGTGAGGCAGTCAATGAAGCGATCGCTACCCTACAAGCTCAAGGAGTCAAGACAAAAAATTTGAAGGTTTCTCATGCTTTCCATTCGCCCCTGATGCAGCCAATTCTGCCGACTTTTGAGCAGTTCACCAAGAAAATTACTTACTCATGCCCACATATAGACATCATTTCTAATCTCAGTGGGGAGATAGCCAGAAGGGAAATAGCCACGCCTGAATACTGGTGTAGTCATATACTGCAGACGGTGAAATTTGCTGATAGCATGGAAACTCTTGATCAACAAGGTTGTGAAATTTTCATAGAAATAGGTCCAAAACCAACTTTATTGGGAATGGGTCGTCAATGTTTACCAGAAGGAGTAGGAGTTTGGCTACCTAGTTTGCGTCAAGGACATTCGGATTGGCAGCAGATCCTGCAGAGTCTGGCAGAGCTATATGTACAGGGGGTAAAAGTTGATTGGTTTGGCTTTGAGCGGGACTATTCACGTTACCGTTTCCAACTGCCAACTTATCCGTGGCAGCGCTCCCGTTACTGGTTGGAAAAGGTTCATGAGAAACAGCAAGATCAAAAGTTAGACGTCTTGTACCTTTGGAAATCTGCATTATCAGCTGGTCATTATCAAAGCCAGCAGGGACCATTAGATTTAGCACTCCACACATACTCAACTAAACGACAATATTTAGAGCACTTGGCAACTGCATATATCACAGAAGCGCTTTTCCAGCTTGGTGCCTACAAACAACCTGGAGAAAGCCATTCTGCAGACAGTTTGATTCATCACTTCAAGATTTTATCAACTTACAGCCAACTTTTGTCCCGATGGCTGCATCAATTGGCAAATACTGGTATCTTGAAGCATCGGGGAGAGGAAATCTATGTTTGTGATTGCCCCCTGCCCAATTCTCAAGTGGATTTTCTTTTGAGTGAAGCTAGGAAGTTCTTCACAGACGATACCTTCTTACTCAATCATTTACAAAACTGTGGTCAACAGTTAGCAGACATCTTAACAGGTAAACAGGCCCCTTCAGAAACCCTGTTTCCTGGGGGTTCTTTCGACGTGGCTGAAAACTTTTATCAAAAATGGGCTGCAGCTCGTTACTTCAATGGTATTACCAGAAGTATTATTGAGTCGGTGTTAAAAGCTCTGTCACTACATAAGCACCTACGTATTCTAGAAATCGGGGCTGGAGTAGGGGGAACAACCGCATCCGTGCTGCCAATTCTGTCACCAGAAAAAACCATTTATCATTTCACTGATGTTTCAAAATTTTTGTTGATTCAAGCTAAGGAAAAATTCAAATCATACCCGTTTGTTCACTATGGTTTATTAGACATTGAGCAAAATCCCCAAAACTTTGGTTATGAATACCAAAGCTTTGACGTGGTTGTAGTCACCAATGTCCTATATGGTACACGTAACCTAGGAAAGACCATAGAGCATATTCTCTCTCTCCTTGCTCCTGGTGGCTTGCTCCTGCTTAATGAAGTCACGCACCATAGCTTTTGGTTGGAAATTTGCACGGGGCTGATGGAAAGTTGGCAGGGGTTTGACGATCCACTGCGACAAGGAAAACCACTACTTTCAGAAAAGCAGTGGGAAGAAGCTCTTTTATCTCATGGGTTTGAGAAGGTTAAAGCTTTTCCTGAACCTGGTTCTGTTGCAGAAATTTTGGGACAACATATACTGGTGGCTCAGGTACCAGTATATGTTGCACACCCAAACAACTCCACCATCCCTGCTATGGCAGATCAAAAATCCTCTACTTCATATACTGCCCTACATACACCCGAACCGAGCTTAATACGCAAGGAGCTGTTAGACGCATCGTCACAGGAGCGCCAACGTCTACTCAAATTTTATCTGGACAAACAGCTTGCCAAAGTGTTGGGACTGTCTGATTCTGCGCTGGATAAAAAACACTCTCTCAAAAATTTAGGATTAGACTCCCTCATGGCAATTGTTCTTAAGAACCGGATCGAAACCGATCTGGGGATAACTGTGCCCATAGAAAATTTCTTACAAGATATCAGCTTTGGTCAGCTAGCAATACAGATACTTGAGCAACTGACAGCGACACCTTCTACCTCTAACGCTGCTGAAAGTTCGGTACTAGAAACAGCCTTTAAGCATTCTGTTTTACTGTCCAAGTCACCACTAGTAGAGATTCAACCTATCGGTTCAAAATTACCTTTTGTCTGTGTACATCCGGGCGGTTTAGATGTTTCTATCTATGCCAATTTAGCACGTCACTTAACTCACGAACAACCGTTTTATACACTGCAACCACCAGAACTTGATAATTATCGAGACCTAAACAAGGAACTGCTTTCTTCTATTACTATTGAAGAGATAGCCGATCAGTGCATTGAAGCTTTAAAGAGTTTTCAGCCAAAAGGTCCTTATTTATTAGGAGGTTGGTCGCTGGGAGGTTGTGTAGCTTTCGAGATGGCTTATCAGCTATGCAAGCAAGGTGATGAAGTAGCTCTGCTTGCCTTGCTCGATGTTACCAATATAACTGACTTCCCCTTAGATGAGGATTGTGCATTGATATCCGGGTTTGCCAGTTACCTGGGAGCTCGCTATAATAGGGCGTTAACGCTTAGCAACGACAACCTTCAGAGGCTCGATTTAAATGAGCAATTGAGGCACGTCTTAAAGCAGTCCATCATGGCGGGCGTTTTGTCTCCAAATACCGATCTTTCTGAGATTCGTCATATTTTCCAAATTTACAAAGCCGGTGCTCAAACCTCCTTACGACGAGTGCAGAACTACAGACCACAGATATACCCAAACCGCATCACCCTATTTCAAGCTAGTGAAGCATTAGACGGGTTAAGTGGAGTTGTCCGCGAATCCATACTGAATCGGAGAAATTGGAGTCAACTTTCTACCAAACCGCTAGATTTACATGTTGTCCCTGGCAATCATTACACGATGTTAGTCGAACCCCACGTTCAGATTCTGGCACAAAAGTTAAAATTCTGCCTCGATCAAGTTGAGGCATCTGAAAAAAAATGAACGCAAATTTTCGGTATGTGCTATGCTAAACAATCAACTGATAGGAACTTGGCGACTAGTATCTTGTGAATACAGAGATACTGATGAGCAGGTAAGTTACCCATACGGTAAAGATGCAATTGGCTACCTCATTTACACTTCTGACGGATATATGTCTGCAACTCTCATGAGAGCCAACCGCTTCAAGTTTACATCTCAAGATATTGCAGCAGTAAGCATAGAGGAACAGGCAACAGCAGTTCAGACTTACCTCGCCTATTGCGGTAAGTATGAAATCCAGGCTAACAAAGTGATTCATCACATTGAAGCCAGCCTGTATCCTAACTTAGTTGGTGTAGACCAAGAACGCTTTTTTAAATTTAAAGGCAATAGGCTATTGTTCAGTACGCCTTCCTTTCCAATGAACGGTAAGCAGCAAGTTGCCCATATTGTTTGGGAGCGTCTCTCAAACGGTCAGTGTTAGGTTAATTGAGGAGTTGGCATTAGTGCATTTTCTGGAGGTAATGCTCCATTTTCTTCTTAAATTTCACAGGCTTGCGTCCCGACTCCCAGTTCCTGAGTTCTTCCAACAATTGGGCTGCAAGTTGTTCCCTTGTGCGATCGCTGCTCAGTGATATCCTGACATATTCAGTGCGAAGTTACTTGGTTTTTGGAAAAACCTGGTAGATGATCTCAGGCAGAAAATAACGCTATTTGAAGGGATGTTTGGAGTCAAGCAACGTAGACGTGCTCGTGATAGTTACACAACCCTAATGCGACTTAGATAAAAAGTAGCCGTAAAATAACCTCAAATCTATATATAGGGGGAGTTTGACATCGTTTTACCTAGTTTCTTGATATATCTGGGTTTCAGACATTTTTGAGTCTTTGGTGTATTTCCCTTGTCCTGCATAGGTTTGGGGCTTATTTCTGCCTCAAAAATGTTTAAGTCCCACTAAGAACTTTTACCAGACCGAAGTCAGTTTTTGCAACACAACCATTTCGAGGTATTATGGCACTTTCATACGTAAAAACCCCTTGGATCGTTTCTTCCAAGTACAATCCTCAAGCGGAACTACGTTTATTCTGTTTTCCCTATGCAGGCAGCAACGCTCTAATTTTTCGTTCCTGGGAAGATAATTTACCAATTATGGTTGAAGTCTGTCCTATCGAACTCCCTGGACGGGGTTCTCGATTGATGGAGGCTCCTTTCACTCAAGTTGTTCCCCTCGTTCAAGCATGCGCTCAAGCTCTTCTTCCATACTTGGACAAGCCATTCGCCTTTTTTGGTCACAGCTTGGGTGCACTGATCTGCTTTGAACTCGCTCACTTTCTCCGTAGAGAGTATGGTAAAACTCCAGTTCGCTTATTTGTATCTGCTCGCCAAGCACCTCATATTCCCGATCTATCACCCATGCACGCTTTGCCAGAATCAGCGTTTTTGCAGGAACTGCACCGTCTTAATGGTACGCCTAAGGAAATTCTGGAAAACCCTGAAATGATGCAGTTGTTTATTCCCATCCTGCGGGCAGATTTAATGCTTGATGAAGCCTATGTTTACACTACTAAACCAGCCTTAGAACTCCCAATTACTGTGTTCGGTGGCTTGCAGGACCCGGAAACTAGCCTTGATGACCTTAAAGCATGGCGCGAACATACGAATGCTTCTTTCTCAATAAAAATGTTTTCTGGCGACCACTTTTTCATCAACACAGCACAGCCGCTTTTACTTCAAGCTATTTCTCAAGAGCTTTAAAACTTAAACATTAACAAAAAGCTGATAGCGGGACTTAAACATTTTTGAAGCAGAAATAAGCCCCAAACCCATGCAGGACAAGGGAAATACACCAAAGGCTCAAAAATGCCTGAAACCCAAATATATCAACAAACTAGGTAAAACGATGTCAAATTCCCTCTATATATACATTTGAGGTTATTTTCTGGCTACTTTTTGTCTAAGTCCCAATAGGAAAACTAGGGTGTAAGTAAGTAGGCATGAAAAAACGGAAGTATGTAAAGAAAAGTAAAATTAATCAAAACCCTCTTCCCTTCTGCCCTCTGCCCTCTGCCTTGCCATAACGACAAATTTCTCCACCCACCTACTTATCTATAAAGATCTTAAACTTAGTTTTATTCATTATTGTCTTAAATCAATGAAAATGGGCAACGAGAGAATAGGACGTTGGGACAGCAATTTCGCAGATGATGCACTTGCTAAAAGACTTCATATATTCATTGTAAAGTAGCAAATTATATGAGTAAAACTAAAGTCGCTTTTTTATTCACTGGTCAAGGTTCCCAGTACATCGGCATGGGACGCCAACTCTATGAAACCCAACCGATATTTCGTCAAGCTTTAGATCTCTGTGACGAACTGCTGTACCCTGAATTGAAACAGCCGCTTTTATCGGTAATCTATCCAGATCCAGGAGTCACCTCACCCCTAGATGAGACTGCTTATACTCAGCCAGCTTTATTTGCCTTAGAGTATGCCCTAGCTCAGTTATGGCGTTCATGGGGAATAGAACCTGCTGTAGTCATGGGTCACAGCGTTGGAGAGTATGTAGCAGCTTGCATCGCTGGAGTTTTCAGCTTGGAAGATGGGCTGAAGCTGATAGCCCAACGAGGGCGACTGATGCAGACTTTGCCTCAAAGTGGCCAAATGGTGGCAGTATTTGCATCCGAGGCACAGGTAGCAACCGCTGTAGCTGCTTATAACGGACAGGTTTCAATTTCTGCAATTAACAGCCCAGAGAATATTGTGATTTCGGGTAGGCGCGAAGCGGTACAGTCAGTAGTATTAGCATTAGAAGCAGAGGGAATCGAAACTCGACGGTTGAAGGTATCACACGCTTTTCACTCTCCCTTGATGGAGCCAATACTGGATATTTTTGAGCAAATAGCAGCCAAAATTTTGGCCCAAACTGCAATCAAGGTAAATTATTCATCTCCGAATATTGGTCTGATTTCCAGCTTGACTGGGAAGCTGGTGACTGGAAAAGAGGTTGCTCAAGCAGAGTACTGGTGTCGTCATATCCGTGAGCCAGTCAGATTTTTAGCAGGTGTACAAGTTTTGCATGAGCAAAGGTATGAAATATTTGTAGAGATAGGTCCAGATCCTATGCTGTCAGAGATGGGTCGTCGATGTTTACCGTCAGGCAAGGGAATTTGGCTAGCTTCGTTACGGAAGGGGATCTCTGATTGGCAACAGCTTCTCCAAAGTTTAGGTGAGTTGTATATTCATGGTGTCGAGGTGGACTGGTGTGTATTCGACCGAGACTTCCCTCGCTGCTGTTTGGAAGTGACCGAAGAAAGAACTCAGGACTCAGAAGTCAGTAGTCAGAATAGGAATAAGTAAAAGGATGCAAGCCCCTAAATTTATTTATGGAAAGAAGAAAAAGAATTGTTTCAAGACACGTAGTGAGTCCAGCACTGCGGGAGGGTCTCCCTCCGCAGGTGACTGGCGAACCCGGAGGGTGCGATGAAACAAGGCGTCCGCACTTTAAATCCCCTAAATTTATTTATAGGGATGTATTCTGAGTTCTTCTTAAGCTATTTGAACAGGTGTTTAAGAGGATGTCTAAATTGCCGTATAACTACAGATTATGAAGCTTTACCTGTCAGTTCGGAAGCATTCATATATAAAGTTTCATGATACTAATTTTCCAGATGACTCGTTAAATTTTTTTACACCATGTACTTTAACACAATATCGAGATAAAATTATGTCCCAAATCAAAACTTTGATTCAGCCCCACGGGGGCAAACTCATCGACTGTCGTTTGCACGGACAAGAGGGTCAAATGAGCGTGTCGATGCTTGTCCATAACAATGTAAAATGATACTATGACTCAGACTGCCCCGAAATCTACAGAAGGTCATACTCCTGCTCCAGCGCAGCCCTCTAAGCAGCAGCGTCGCAAGAAACCGATTTCTTTGCTGTTGCCGATGCTGGTTTTTGCAAGCGGTGTTGGCTTTGCAGTCTGGCGTTTACAGCCGCAACCTGTAGCAGATGTCCTTAAGGTAAGCGGACGGATTGAGGGTTACGAAACGGAGATTGGAGTGAAGCGTTCGGGAAGAATTGAGTCAATTGCTGTGCGGGAAGGAGCAGCAGTGAAGAAGGGGCAAGAGTTAATCAGGTTGGATGACAGTAACGACCAACTGCTGCAAGAGCAACTGCGCGGAGCACAGGCAAGGGTAGTCTCTGCTCAGTCAGATGAACAGCAGGTACGCTCAGATGTAGAGGGAGTACAACGCGAAATTGAGCAAGTCGAAAGCCAAATTCGCGAAGCACAGCTAAATTTGCAGCAGTCGCAAGGCGATGCTCAAGGTCGGATTGACCAGGCTCGATCTAACGTAGCAGCTGCGAGGGCACAACTGTTACAGGCAGAGGCACAAGCAAAGCAGGCGGCGGCAGAAGTGAAGCTAGCAGGCATGAATCGCGAGCGCTACGCCAAACTGGTTAAAGAAGGAGCTATTAATCAACAGCAATTCGACCAGTCACAAACCACCTTCGATACAGCAGTAGCAACCCTAGAGGCACGACAGGCAGCTGTAAATGCCGCTCGCGAGCAGTTAAGCGCAGCAGTTGGGGGTTTGACCCAAGCAGAAACGACAGGTTTCAACCCCAGCATTCGCAACGCCCAGTTAGAAGGGCTCATGAGAAAGAAACAGCACAGCTATGCCCAACTAAAATCTGCTCAGGCGAAAGTGAAATCAGTCTCCGCGATGGTTAAAGATGCCACAGCATCAAAGCAGCAAATTATCACCCAGATTAAAGACTCAAAGAAAGACTTGAATGTCGTCAGTCCCCTAAATGGAGTTGTGACTGCTCGCAGTGTGGAACCGGGGGCGGTAGTCAGCAGCCAAACCAAGATTATGACGGTGGTTGACCCCAAGACAGTTTATCTTAGAGGTTTTATTCCTGAAGGGGATATTGGCAAAGTGCGCTTGGGACAGACAGTGAAAATCGCTCTGGATTCTGCTCCCAACAAACCCCTTAATGGCAAAGTAATTTCCATTGATCCGCAAGCCTCGTTTACGCCCGAAAATATTTACTTTCAAAAAGATAGGGTGAGACAAGTCGTCGGTATTCGCATCAATGTTGAGAATCCTGTTGGCTGTTTTAACCCTGATAATCCCTACGCAGGGGGAGATCTGGCCTGTGCCAAGATTGGTATGCCGGCGGATGCGGAAATATTGTTGAAGGGCGAAGTGGGAAGGGTAAAGGTAGAAAGCAGAAGGTAGAAGGGATGAAAGAACAAGTAACAATCAACACCCCAAACCTGCCCTCAACCCCTAGTTTTCCAACTGAAGCTATCCATGTTCGCGGCTTGCGCAAGCACTATGGTCGCTTAGCGGCTGTCCGCTTAATTGACTTCACAGTGCATAAAGGAGAGTTGTTTGGGCTGATTGGTCCCGACGGTGCCGGTAAGACCACCACCTTTCACATTTTGGGTGGTGTGATGGAGGCAACAGCTGGAGAAGTGCAAATATTTGGTCAGCTTCCACGCGATGCTCGCTCGATGACGGGGTATCTGACGCAGCAGTTTTCTTTATACTTGGATTTGAGCATTGATGAAAATTTGCGCTATGCGGCGGGATTGCGGCAAGTGTCAGAGGATTTACTGATGAAACGCCGCAATAAATACCTGCGCTTGATGAACCTGGAGCAGTTTGGCGATCGCTTAGCTGGGCAACTCTCAGGCGGTATGAAACAGAAGCTGGCACTTTGCTGTGCCCTCGTTTCTCAACCCCAAATCCTGTTACTAGATGAACCCACCATAGGTGTTGACCCAATTTCACGACGGGAGTTTTGGGATGTGCTAGCCGCACTGTCAGCAGAGGGCATGACAATTGTCGTCGCTACGCCCTACTTGGACGAAGCTGAACGCTGCCATCGTGTGGCATTGATGTATGATGGTCAAATTCAAGAGATAGGTACCCCTGCTTCCTTACGTGCCAGCTTAGGTTTACATCGCCTGGAAGTCCGCACAGCAAACCTGGAAATGACTGAACAAGTCCTATCAAGGAGCGCTCAAGCAAACATCGTCGATGTGCAAACATTTGGCGATCGCCTTGATGTCCTGGTCAAAAATGTTGCAGCAGGAGAAACCCAAGTACGCGAACTGCTGCAACAGCATCAGTTACCATCCCCCAGTATCGAGCGTACCGAACCCACCCTTGAAAACGTCTTTGTCAGCCGTCTGCGGCAGCAGGGGTCAGCACCGCAATTTTTCCAATTTCCGCGCTACAGAGGAGGGAGAGGGGGAAAAAGAGAGAGGGGGGAAGGGGGGGAAATGTTACAGCAACTCCCTCAGTCTCCCACTCCTCCACTCCCCCGCTCTTCCTCATCCATTGCCATCTATGCCCACAACCTTAGCCGCTCCTTTGGTAAATTCCAAGCCGTCAAAAGCGTCAATGTCGAAGTGCGTTACGGGGAAATTTTTGGACTTTTAGGCGCTAATGGGGCGGGAAAAACCACTACAATCAAAATGCTGTGTGGATTACTTCGAGCTAGTGGTGGTGAAATTTCCCTGGGCGGGGAAACAAGAAACCTACGTAACGCTGACTTACGGCGACGTATCGGCTACATGAGCCAGAAATTTACTCTTTACGATGACTTGACAATTCTAGAAAACCTAGAGTTTTACAGCGGTGTTTACGGTGTACCCCGCAAGCTACGCCGCGAAAAGATTGATTGGGTGATTGCCACCTGTGGGCTGTTAGGACAAGAACATATGCTCACTGGACAGCTACCTGGTGGTTGGAAGCAACGGGTTGCTTTTGGTGCTTCGGTAATGCACGAACCAGATATTTTGTTTCTTGATGAGCCAACATCAGGGGTAGACCCGCTTGCCCGTCGCCAGTTCTGGAAGTTGATTAATGACTTCGCCCGTAATGGTACGGCTATTTTAGTCACAACCCATTACCTCGAAGAAGCCGAACAGTGTAACTGCATGAGCTTTATGGTAGCGGGGGAAACCGTCGCCGAAGGCTCACCCAGTTTCATCAAAGCCTCGCAACCAGGACAACTCATAGAAATGATCGTTAACCAGAACCAAGCTGCCTCCAACCTGCTCAAACAATACCTCGAACCTTGGCGCGTCTCCATCTTTGCCAATAGCTTACACGTTGTCCTCGATAACTCCAATGAACAACTTCCCCAAATACTTAAGCTGCTAGAATCAACCAACCTCATCGTTCACTCCCTCCGCCCCATTCCTTTCTCCCTAGAAGATGCCTTCATCGGTATCGTACAACGCACATAAGATTAAGACAATTTTGGATTTTGGATTTTAGTTGTTAGTTGTCAAATTCTCTTCCCATCTCCCCACTTCCCCATGAAACGGATTCTTGCCCAGTGTGCCAAAGAATTAGTACAGTTTCGCCGCGATGGTCTGACATTGGCGTTAGCGTTTCTGTTGCCATTCATGACGCTGTTGATTTTTGGGTTTGCTATCCGGTTGGAAAGTAAAAATATTCCATTAATTGTGCAGGATTTTGACCGCACAAATCTCAGTGGCAGCTATATCGAGCGGTTGTATGCGACTAATCAGTTTGTGCCCAAGCAATGGTCAGGAGTAGATCCGGTGCGGGATGCCATCGACAAGGGCATTGCCAAGGCAGCGGTGATTATTCCTCCTCAATTCAGCCGGGATGTGCAAGCTCGTAGAAGTACTGTAGTACAAGTGCTAATCGATGCCACTGATGTTAACAATGCCCGTGTTATTAAGAACAGCATCCGAAGAGTGACAAATTTCTTTATGCAGGTGCAAGGGCTTCTGCCAACTACTAACAGCATTACACCTCGGATTCGCTTGTGGTTTAACCCCGGTCGGTTAGAAGCGCTTTACATTGTACCTGGAGTATATGGTGTGGTATTGTGGATTTTTCCGTCCTTGCTGACAGCGATCGCAATGGTGCGGGAAAAGGAGAAAGGCACCATCTTGCAAGTCTACGCTTCCAGTATCAGTGCGACCGAGCTGTTACTCGGCAAAGGACTGGCTTACCTACTGATTGCTATCAGCGAGGCATTAGTGGTCATGGGACTGGGGTCATTGATTTTTCAAGTTGGCTTGGTAGGCGACCCCACTACCTTATTGCTTGGTACGCTGCTGTTTCTCACAGATAGTGTTCTGTTTGGTTTGCTGATAGGGGTACGAAGCAGTAACCAGAACGCAGCTGTACAAGGGATTTCTCTTGTCGGTTTTATTACTTCCGTATTGCTGTCTGGTTTTATTTATCCGCTCAACAATATTCCCTTTCCCCTTTCACTTGTACCTAACGTGGTTCCCACCCGATATTACATTGACATTACCCGTGATGCATTGGTGCGGGGTACGGGGTGGACAGGGGTTTGGTTGGATTTGGTAATGCTAATGGTGTTGGGATTAGTGTTTTTCAATGCATCGCGTAGGGTTTTAAGCCAAATGCAATTGCCTTCCTAAGTGGTTAGTTTTTTGTTACTAGCAATTACCACTCACTACTAATCGCTAACCATTAACCATTAACTACTAATCTCTCACCAGTATGAAAATTTTTCTCCGATTATTTGATAGTTCATTTTGGGCATTAGTTACTAAGGAATTCAATCAAATTCTGCGAAATAAGCAGTTGATTGTTTTGCTGATTGTGCCGCCAACATTACAATTATTGCTCTACGGCTTTGCACTCAATCCTGATATACATAATTTGAAATTAGGTATTATTGACTATGCCAACGTGGCGACAAGTAGGGAACTACTGACAGCAATGACCTCCAATCGAATTTTTACCCTAGAGTCCGTATCTACTAGCGAGAAAGAGTTGAGCCGGTTGGTAGAAGAAGGCAAGCTGGATGTGGGGGTGATAATTCCGCCAGAGTTTCCGCGTCAGGTGGCACAAGAATCGGCAGAAATTCAGGTATTCATTGATGGGGTGAATGCGAATACGGCAGGTATTGCTAGCGGCTACATGACCCAGATTATCCAACAATATAATCGCCGCTTGGCAGAGAATCAGGCAAGTCTTCCAGTGTCACCCCAAATGGTGTTTCTTTATAATCCAGGACTGATAAGTAGCTGGTTTTTTGTGCCGGGAGTGATGGGTCTAGTACTAACGCTGATTGGGACGCTGGTTTCAGCGGTGACTGTTGTGCGGGAGAAGGATACAGGAACTCTTGAGCAATTACTGATGACTCCGGCGGCAAACTGGGAAATTTTGCTGGCTAAAATTGTGCCCTTGGTGTTCCTACTGATGGGAGATGTCATGCTGGCGCTGGCTTTAGGACGGTTGGTCTTTAATTTGCCATTTCGTGGCAGTTTCGTGCTGTTTTTCGGACTATCGAGTATATATCTGTTTGTAGGAATCAGTTTAGGCATTATGTTGGCGACAATTTGCCGCTCTCAACAGCAAGTCGTACTCACGTCTTTTTTCATCAATCTGCCGATGGTACAGACTTCTGGAGCGATCGCCCCCGTCGAAGCCATGCCCCCCTTTTTTCAAGTTCTGTCTCTACTTAATCCCCTACGTCATTACATCGCTATTGTCCGGGGAATTCTACTCAAAGGGGTTGGTTTGGATGTACTGTGGATACATACTCTGGCATTAGTTGGCTTTACCGTTGTGTTATTGACTATCAGCATTAACAGGTTTCGCAGTCAATTGAGCTAGAGCCTCAAGCCAACAAATAACACTTTACAGTCTCCTCGGTTCATCAATAATATACCCTCCGATTGCCTCCGGCACTGCGCTCCGCGCAATCGCCTCCTCTTTCAGGATATAACGAGTTTGAAAACACGCCCTAGGGCGTGTTTTCAAACTACAACCACACTTGAAAAACTTAAAGCTACTTAGCCAGATGCACAAGTGGAACTTTGGTGCGTAGACGCGTTCGCGAACGCGAACGCGTGCGCTTTGCGACTCAGCGGCTTCCCGAAGGGTAGATGAGCAACGCCACCGGACTCAAGCCAGTTAAACGACTACGTTTATGTTCCTGAAGGCGAAACACCAATCGCCAATGTTAACTGGAGATATAAGTGGTTATGGTTGTATGCATTTGTACATCCCAAGACCGGAGAAACTTATTGGTGGATTCTTCCTTATGTAAATACAGAACTTTTTAACCAGGTTTTATGCGATCGCTGACTACCACAATCTTGCGGTAGCCAGCGAATAGCGAATACAGTGACTGACTTACGCCATTGCCCCAGCCATCTGACGGCAGGAATCAGCACAACGGCGGCAAGATGCAGCACAGCGTTTACAGTGGTCGCTATCGTGCTTCTCACACTCAGCCGCACAGCGATCGCAAGCTTCGGCACAGACACTGCACATCTGAGCATGGAGAGCTGAATTGCGAGACATGAAACGGGCGCACAGATCACAAGTGTCAGCGCAATCCCGGCACAGCTTGATACATTGAGCCATCATCTGCACCATATTGCTACTTAAGCAGGCATCGGCACAGTTTTCGCAATCACGTAGACAATCAAGACAATTCTGAATGCAAGTTTCCAGCAGGGATTGATGAGATTGGGCTGTCGTCATAATTCCTCTCAATCATGTGAAGTTATCAATTCTATAGAAGGCAGCATTTATGCTCCTTAGCCCTCACGTTAAAAAATTGCTAATGTGTTTGCGTCTTCCTAATGGAATGTTTAATATTTCTAGCTAATGAAATAAGATGATTTCATCTTAATTTCATTTCTATATGTATAAAGTTTTTTGAGTTGAGATTGTAAAGATTTCATGCTGATTTCATCTTTCTATGAAAAGCTGAAGATATAGGAAACCCTAGCGTTGTTAAAAGCTGGGTCAGTAATTATGAGCTTTGATTACGATCTCTTTGTAATTGGTGCTGGTCCTGGAGGCATTGCTGCTGCAAGACTTGCTGCTGCTTATGGTGTTCGTGTGGCAATTGCAGAACGTGACCAGGTAGGCGGTACTTGTGTGATTCATGGCTGTATTCCTGAGAAGCTAATGGTCTATGCTGCTAGTTTCTCCCACTTTTTTGAAGATGCAGACGAATATGGCTGGGGCAAAGTTCAACGCCGTATTAATTGGCAGCAATTTATGACAGCCAAAGACAGAGCTATTGAACATTTGAGCCAATTGCATATTAAGCATCTTAAAGAAGCAGGAGTTGAATTAATTTACGGGCAAACTAAATTTTTAGACGCTCACACTCTAGATGTTGCGGGACGTAAAATCACTGCTGACAAAATATTGATTGCGGTAGGTGGGGAAGCAGTCAAACCAAACATACCAGGTTTTGAATATGCCATCACCTCCCGTCAGATGTTTGAACTAAAGCAGCAACCAGAACATATTGCAATAATTGGTAGCGACCAGATAGCTGTGAAGTTTGCTGGGAGCATGAATGGTCTGATTTCAAAAGTCACTTTAATAGTGGCGGAAAACCGTGTTTTATTAAATCGCGATGAAGATATTAGAACTGCTGTTCAAGAGATTATGGAGAAGAATGGAATTCAAGTTTTATGCAATACTACTGTCGAAAAAATTGAACAAATCCAAGATGGTTTCCGTTTGAATCTATCAGGAGGTAAACAAGATACTGTAACTGTAAACACAGTTCTTTGTGCCACAGGTCGAACTCCTAATTTAAGTGGTCTTGATTTGGAGAAGGTGGGTGTTGAAGTCAAACAAGGAGCGATTGCAGTAGACGAATACAGCCGCACTACCCAGACAAATATTTTTGCAGTCGGAGATTGCACAAGCCGACCCCATTGGACTCCTATGGCAATAGCAACAGGACGTGCCTTTGCTGACACCGTATTTGGTAATCAACCGCGAACTGTGAATTTTGAGTGCATTCCCTCAGCACTTTCTTCTCAACCTGAAGCCGCTACTGTTGGCTTGACTGAAGCTGAGGCAAGGGAAAAATTTGGGGAATCTGTACGCTGCTATCGCTCAAGGTTCCAACCCCTGTTCAACAGTATTGCTGAACCGGAAGAGAAAACTCTGATTAAATTAGTGGTCGATGGTAACACAAACGAAGTGCTAGGTGCTCACATGGTAGGTGAATACGCTACAGAGATTATTCAATGTCTCGGACTTGCTGTTCGTAAGGGTGTTACCAAGAAGGACTTTGATGCAACAATTGGCATTCATCCTTCAGCAGCAGAAGAGTTTTTCACTCTGCGCTGAATTGTTGCTATTGACAGATGACATCCAGCTAGAACTTTGTATAAATAGTAAATTTTGGAAGAACCTGCTTGCTGCAAATTTAAAGGTCAATATGCGCTCTAAATTAATTTTATGGATAGTTTTGTTTGCACTAACTTTGGGATTAGTGTTCTTAACACCTCGGTTGGGAGTCAGTCAAAACATACCTACTTTTAGGAACAGTCCCAACTTGATTGTCCAAAATACCTCTCCAGTTCAACCTGCAATGAACCAAAATATGCCTGGTATGAATATGTCAGGCACGAATGAAGCAAACTTCAAAAGCTCTACTTTAATTGATACCGTTCTCATTGTTTGGTTTAGCCTGACAGCACTCTCAGCAATCTACGTAGCTTGGGATGCGTTCACCAGTAATCCTGAACTGACAGTCATGAAGTGGGGGTGGCTGTTGGTAACTCTCTACACAGGACCGATTGGTGCAGCACTCTACATTCTGTCCTGCAAGGAGCCAGGACCGATGCAGCATGAGGAGTTCATTAAGCCGGTGTGGAAACAAACCTTGGGATCGACGATTCACTGTTTGGCAGGTGATGCAACAGGAATCATCGTTGCTGCAGCAATCACAATGACGCTTGGACTGCCAATGTGGCTTGACGTAATTTCTGAGTACATTTTTGGCTTTGCCTTCGGGCTGTTTGTTTTTCAATCGCTATTTATGAAAGATATGCTGGGTGGATCATATCTAAAAGCCGTCCGGCGTTCCTTCATACCGGAATGGCTCTCAATGAATGCGGTGATGGCAGGTATGATTCCAGTGATGGTAATCCTGATGAGTCGTGATATGACAGCAATGGAGGCAACCTCAATCCGCTTTTGGGGCGTGATGTCTTTGGCAACCTTAGTAGGATTTATAATTGCTTTTCCCGTCAATATGTGGCTAGTGGCAGTGGGTTTAAAACATGGTATGGGTACTGTACGGGCATTGGGTAAAGGTGGTCATATAGCGCTTCTCGGTTGAGTGCAATACAGATCTGTAGAGACGTAGCATGCTACATCTCTACATCATTCGTGGAGGTGTATATGATTCAAGTGAGAACCGCTATAACCCACTTTTGTCACTCTCCGGAAACAAAAATAGAAAGCAATGTTTAAAACTTTGACTGAGACTGGGTTTGTGACTTTATTTCCTAATATGATAAACATTCTCATAGCTTGACACTAAAACTCTTATGCAGCAAGGTTTTCAGATTTTAATTTGTGGAAAGTGACAGAAGAGGGATAATTTAGCTGCCGAAGTAGAACGAATTACAGCAACTTCTGGTGAAGTGCCTGCACCCAATGCTTCCACACACTAGTTCACTCATGTGGCAGCTGAGTCTGATATGTCCAGCATGGAAGGAATGTAAAAATGAAAACTCATAGAAATATGAACATGAATTCGTCTGCTGCCGATTCGCACGCGAATATGGCAATGAAACCCAAAGCTACGCGATCGCAACTTTTGGCAGTGACGCTGTTAACACTATTAGCCCTAGCATTCGGTGTTCTTATCGCCGCACTCTATGGCAACTTTACCATGAGTGCTAGGAATATGCAGCATGGGTCAATGCCAGGAATGAATATGAGCAACCAGTCAACGCCTGGGATGAATATGGGTGGCACGAAATCTCCGGCTCCAGTGTCATCGCTACCACCTGCACCTATAAGCAGTGTCACTCAGACGAATGGTTTAGTTATGCCGCCAGGGATGATTATGACCTCTGATATGAGCATGGAAACAATGGAAGATATGGCAGCAGTAGACTTGACAAAAATTACCTATACTGCTTCTGTTGATGCACGTGGGGATCAGGTTCTCCAGCCTAAGCTAGAGAATGGTGTGAAGGTTTTTAACCTCGATGTTTCTTTAATTAAGTGGAATATTTTACCAAATGTCCAGGTAGCTGCTTATGCCTTCAACCGTCAAGTTCCAGGACCGCGTATTCGGGTTACTGAAGGCGATCGCGTCCGGATTGTAGTCAAGAACAACTTATCAGAATCAACCACAGTACATTGGCATGGCATGATTGTACCTAACAACATGGACGGTCCAGCCGATGTTACCCAAAAGCCAATTCCACCTGGTGCAAGCTATATTTACGAATTTACTGTCAAGCAAGCAGGCACTTACTTTTACCACTCTCACAAAGATGTAGACCGCCAGCAAACTTTAGGGATGTACGGTGCATTAATCATCGATCCCAAGAATAAACCTGAAACTC
Source organism: Brasilonema octagenarum UFV-OR1 (assembly GCF_963888615.1). Classification (NCBI taxonomy): domain Bacteria; kingdom Bacillati; phylum Cyanobacteriota; class Cyanophyceae; order Nostocales; family Scytonemataceae; genus Brasilonema; species Brasilonema octagenarum. Next base: position 61,233 of record NZ_CAWPKW010000189.1, read on the forward strand.
CTGCCTATGATCAAGACTTTGTGGTTCAGCTTCAGGAGTGGACAGTAAAGCAAGGCTACACCTTCCCAGCAATGCCGATGGAAGGGCTAATGCCTAACTTTTTTACGATTAACGGTAAAGCTTATCCCTCTACTGAAACAATTAACGCCAAAATTGGTCAAAAAATCCGCTTCCGCTTTATTGGCTCAAATAATGCCTTCATTCACCCAATGCATATTCATGGTGGGCCATTCAAAATTATTGAAACAGATGGCAATCTGCTACCAGCCGCTGCCCAAATTGAAAAGGATACTATCAATGTAGCTCCCGGTGAACGCTATGACGTAATTTGGACAGCTCGTGAGAAGGGTAAGTGGTTGCTACATTGCCACATTGCCCATCACGCAACAAACGATAACGTTGAGGTAGAAGGCGCAGGTGGTTTAACAATGATTATCAACGTTACCTGATTTGAGAAAACTGACGGCAAGTAACTAAACCAAACACTACTGTATTATGGGTATGGTTCACGAGCGCATTTGTCTAATTTTGGTGATTTTAGCGTTGTAGGGTAAACACGCTAGTACCGCAAGGCGGAAGTTATGCATTCAAAAGTCAAAAGTATTATGGAATGAGGTTTTTAGGGATTTTAAATGGTTCACCAGCGCTACAGGAGGGGAGCCACTGCGTTGGGCGGGCAATGCCCGACTTGAAGCATGTGGCGTTTTCCCGACCTAGGCGACTGGTGTTAGCGCAGCGAGACCGGAGGTCTTCCCCGATAGCCGTAAGGCGTGGCGTCAGCCATAGGGTTGCCCTATTTACGTCGCGTTGTAGTAGTTATTGAAGTAACCAATGCAGTTATTGTCACGGCAGATAAAACAGTTGAACGACTAATTTTTACTTTTCATTGTACAAAGTTTGACTAAATACTATCTATAGATCAAACTCTTTCTTCAGTTGGCTGACCCAGGCTTTAATTCGTTCCTTCGTCAAGTCAGATTGATTATCTTCATCAAGAGCAAGACCTACAAATTTACCATTCTGGACAGCCTTAGACTCAGTAAATTCATAACCATCCGTAGACCAATATCCAACTGTTTCGCCACCTCGTTCCGAAATTTTTTCCTCCAAAATACCCATTGCATCTTGGAAGGTGTCAGGATAACCAACTTGGTCTCCTGCTCCAAAATAAGCAACTTTTTTGCCTGTAAAATCAATGTTATCTAGCTCATCATAGAAATCTTCCCAATCACTTTGCAATTCGCCAATATTCCAAGTAGGGCAACCTATGATGATATAACTATATTCATTAATATCACTTGGAGCAGTCTTGGAAATATCATTTAAGGTAACAACACTTTCTCCTCCAAACTCTTTCTGAATTATTTCAGCTTCCGTTTGAGTATTGCCTGTTTGAGTGCCAAAAAACAAACCTATCTTAGCCATTTGTGCTCCTGTTTTATTAAAATCGTCATCGAAGGTAATGCCTATTCACTTTGGATAAGAGGATAATGTATTCCCCTTTTGCTGCCATTTCTTGAGATAGAGTAAAATCTGACTTGACTTAAATAGTGTCTAACAGTTTGTACAGTTTTGTGAACTTAATTTGAAGTGGTTTTGTGCTTGCATTGCAACATCTAAACCAAACCTAAAGTATCAAATGCCATGACTCCAGATAGAGAAGTTGACTCATGATTTGAGGTAAGTTTAATGTTATCGACAGCTAGGGCTGAGTCAAAGATGGGGTCATCCACATTTACTACTCCTAAGCCCAAAGTGTAAGTACCAGTAACAGGTATTTCAATGGACAAAGTTTGAAACCCAGTTTCATTTAAAAACGGTGTTAGAGAAGTCTTAAATGATGAGGAGGGATCAGCTACATCGTATGGTAAAGAGTTGAGTGTTAGGAAGGCGAAGTCATTGTTAGAACCAACGAGAGTTGAGTCTAGCTCGTTTGTCATAAAATTCCAATCAAGCGTTAAAACATCTCCTGCTTTGGCTGTAAATGTTGTCTTCATGGCAGAGCCTTCCTCAATGTTTCCTTTCTCCAAAACATTCAAGCTGCCAGCCGGTAAGCCTAAAAATGTTTCTATATCTAAACCTGAAACTGTATCAAACTGAGTTGATAATGCAGCATAATATGTTCCTTCAGCTGGTTCAGTTCCAAAGTCTGCTGTTTCAATCTCAGCCTTTCCTATTGTTGACCATCCAGTGAAATTACTAGTCTCGAAACTCCCATTGGCAATTGCAGCATCAGCAACATGGTTAGAGACAGGTTCGTTCATGTTATCAGATATCCCATACCGCTCACTCAGCCACTGCTGCATCTGGTTAATTTCTCTAGTTTGGGTGTCAACAATATTGTGACAAAGACCTGTCAAGTCATCGTGTCCGGCACGATAAGTGCAAGGAACAGCATCACTTAACATTGACTTATGATGGTCGGTCATCTCCTGCATGAAATCGATTTCAAACTCAGCGCCGCTCATCATTGCCATTTGGTCTAGCATTCGCATATCGCCCGGTTTCTTCTGAGGCGTGTAACTATAGCCATACCAGTCTTTCAACCAGGATTGCATTATTTCTATTTCCTGGGTTTGGGTGGTAATGATGTTTTGGCTGAGGTCTCGCAAATCTGAGTTTATTGCTTTCTCCACACTTAGCTGCGCCATATCTACAGCCATTTGGTGGTGACCTATTGTCTCCTGCAAAAAACGCACATCAAAGCGTGAAGCTGGTTCTGTTGGAGTAAGTGCAAAGGTAAGTCCATCAAAAGTGAAAACCGAGGATGGAAAGGTAGGGTTTAGGGTCAAACTCTGTCTTATGGTGTTGCTGTCCGACATCTCTTTTCCTCTTGATTGCTGTTTTGAATTAGCACTTGTACCACATTAAAGGAGTAACTGGTGCATAAAGTAACTGATATTATCGCTGTAGAAATCTGGCGACAAGACTTCTTCGCTATTAAATTAAGAGGTTCCAAGTGTGTTAGCATCTCTCCAATGGCAGGAGAATAATTTATTTCTAGTGAGGTACAAGGATTTCATCCTAATTTCATTTCTATATGTTTAACTTTTTTAACGTCTGTTTCATGAAGATTTAACCCCCAATTTCATTAGCAAATGAAAAAGTATATAATTAATCATGTTTTTCTGTTTGACTCTTATATTTTTTAATGAGCAAGCATTGACAATTAAAGTATTTCCAATCTTTCAATAATTGAAAATCAAAAATACTGAATTAATAGATTAGTAATGAAAATATGAAACAGCAGATTGTATCGTTCTGGAAGAACATATGAAAAAACACATTTCTCTTAAAAAATATTTTTTAGCTTATTTTCAGCAATTGGCTAATGCAAATGGTGAAAATAATTCTCTAAAGTTAGCTAAACTCCTATCATTCAAAAACTCTAAAAAGTTTAAGTGGCAACCGATAATTCTTGGAATATTATCTTTCGCTTTGCTAATTCTTCTTTGGCAGGGACTTGGAGGACGCAGAACCTCTACCATTGACCAAATTCCCCCTCTAGTGATAAAAGGAGGTAACCCTTATATTCGGGCTTTGATGCGAACTATTTCTGCCAGTGAAGCTCAGGATTCTAACCCTTATACTCTGCTTTATGGTGGTAAACATTTTTCTGATTTGAGCCGCCATCCAAACCAATGCGTAACAATTGTTTCTGGTCCTCACATAGGAGAGTGCAGTACAGCAGCAGGTCGGTATCAAATCCTTGCTGCTACCTGGCAGGAAAAAGTTAAGAAGTACCATCATAAATTCTCTAACTCGTTAAGTGTAACTCCTGACAGTTTCAAGCCACAAATTCAAGATGAGGTTGTATATGCTTGGCTCAATGACCACGATGCTTGGAGAACTGATATTGTAGTTCTTCTTGAACAGGGAAAACTAAATCAGGTTTTGCAGCTTTTGTCTGGTACGTGGACAAGCTTAGGATATGGCACAGAAAATAATCAAATTACACCTTTGCTATCACAGGTTTATCAAAAAGTTCTAACGGAGGAATTGGCTGCGGCAAATTCCTTCTCTGACCAGAAGCGTTAAGCTAATGTACTTTTAGTTTGCATAATTAGAACGAGCAAGATGCCTACGCCATGAAGAGGAGTCAGAAGTCAGAATTCAGGAGTCAGAATACCCCATGCCTGAAGTCAGGGGTTTCAACAAACGAAAATTCTTTCTTTTCTCCACGGATAAATCCGGGGGCTTTAAACCTCGATTCATCCACCAGTCGCACAGGAGTCATTCTGACTCCTGGCTCCTGACTCCTGAATTCTTCTTCGGTAAGAGCTTTACTTTTAGCTAATATGCAAGTTAAATGTCCAACAGCTTATCGCTCTTTCATCACTCTCGCCAGAGTATATTCTGAAACCCTTACAGTGAAAGGCTTTATGTAGGAATAAATATTTCAAGCTTTGTGTGAAAAATTAAAGTTCAAATCCCTAACAGTGTCTATGTTTCAGATTTTGGCTTTGATTTTTCTCTCAGCAAAGTGATGGAAGAGCGTTATTACTGACTTACCAACCTGCAAACTGAGAACCGTATTCCTGCCGCCGTCAGTCATTATCAGGGAATTAGACAAGATGTCGCTGCCATAATCCTTGACTAGCAACCGTTTGCTCTATTTTCTCTCTCCTTTACCATTTACTCCAACCAAAGTTGATTTTTACCTTGTTCCCCGATGACTGAATCGGTGTTCTAGTTTCCCTCGTGCTGGACTTTATAAGATATGGGCACAGTTCCAGCACTACGGGCTTGTGATTACTCTCCCCTTTGTTGTGCGGGTTGCTGATCGTGAAACCCTTTAAACTAGAAGTTCTTTCTTTTGACAGATTTTCAAAATTTGCTTGCGCTCTCTCTTGACTCTCCAGTCTGCTGGAGACTGCAAACTAAAAATAGTTCATCGCAAAAGGATTAGAATCATGAACTTACAACTCAACGTTCCCAACATGGCATGTTCAGCTTGTGGTGAAACCATCACAAAAGCTCTCAAAGCAGTTGATCCAACCGCAACAGTGCAAGCTGATCCCAAAACTAAGTTGGTCAGCATTGAGACTCAAGCTTCACAAACGGTTGTGAAACAAGCAATTACCGACGCGGGTTACTCCGTTACTTAGTTGCCGAATTCCGAAGACCGAATACTAGTGCGTGTCAAGGAGTCACTCAATGGAAAACACAAATCTGAAACTGCGGGGCATGAGTTGTGCCTCTTGCGCTAAAATCATTGAAGATGCGATTAGCTCCGTCAGGGGTGTGAATGAGTGTAGCGTAAACTTTGGGGCAGAGCAAGCTACTGTCACTTATGACCCCAAAAAAACTAACCCAGAAGCAATTTGCCAGGCAGTGAATGCTGTGGGATACTCTGCTCAATCTATGCAAGACGATGATTTATTTGCCGCAGACGATGATGCAGAGCAGAAGGCACGCCAAGCCGAAAATCGAGCGTTAGTCAGAAAAGTTTGGGTTGGCGGCATTGTCAGCGCTATTCTGGTCATTGGTTCGCTACCGATGATGACGGGATTATCCATTCCCTTTATTCCCATGTGGATGCATAATCCTTGGTTACAGCTTGTGCTGGCCACTCCAGTCTTGTTCTGGTGTGGTTCATCCTTCTTTATCAATGCCTGGAAAGCCCTGAAACGTCACGCAGCAACAATGGATACCTTGGTGGCGATTGGTACTCTTGCCGCTTATCTTTATTCCCTCTTCCCCACCTTCTTGCCTGGGTTTTTCACTCAACAAAGATTACCAGCTGATGTGTACTACGAAGCAGCTGTAGTTATCATCACTCTGATTTTGCTGGGACGACTGCTTGAAAATCGTGCCAAAGGACAAACTTCTGAAGCAATTCGTAAGTTGATGGGCTTGCAAGCAAAGACTGCTCGTGTGATTCGTGATGGCAAAGAGGTTGACATTCCCATTGCCCAAGTGATTAAAGGTGATGTGATTCTCGTACGTCCGGGTGAAAAGATTCCAGTGGATGGCGAGATTATTGATGGTTCCTCAACTATTGATGAGGCAATGGTGACAGGTGAAAGTCTTCCTGTGAAGAAGCAACCAGGTGATGAAGTTATCGGAGCCACGATTAACAAAACTGGCAGCTTCAAATTCCGAGCGACCCGAGTGGGTAAAGATACATTCTTGGCGCAGATTGTCAAGCTAGTCCAACAAGCCCAAGGTTCAAAAGCACCGATTCAGCGATTAGCTGACCAAGTGACTGGATGGTTTGTACCAGCTGTGATTGCCATTGCGATCGCCACTTTCATTATCTGGTACAACATCATGGGCAATGTGACGATGGCACTGATTACCACTGTAGGTGTGTTAATTATTGCTTGCCCATGCGCTCTTGGCTTGGCAACGCCGACTTCTATCATGGTGGGAACAGGTAAGGGTGCAGAAAATGGTATCCTCATCAAAGGGGCAGAAAGTCTGGAACTCGCGCACAAGCTTCAGACTGTCGTTCTCGACAAAACAGGTACAATTACGCAGGGTAAGCCCACTGTCACCGATTTTGTAAGCGTCAAGGGTACAGCCAATGGCAACGAGCTAAATCTTCTGGGCCTTGCAGCATCTGTTGAACGCAATTCAGAACATCCTCTTGCGGAGGCAGTTGTAAATTATGCGAAATCTCAAGGTGTGGAATTGACCGATGCACAGGAGTTTGAAGCCATTGCGGGTAGTGGTGTGCAAGGATATGTATCAAATCAAAGGATACAAATTGGCACCCACCGTTGGATGAACGAGTTAGGCATCGATACAAGTGCATTGCAGGAACATTGGGATCGTTTGGAGTATCTTGGTAAAACGGTTATCTGGATTGCGGTAAATAGCAAAATCCAAGGGATTATGGGCATTGCCGATGCGGTGAAACCATCTTCTGTAAACGCAATTCGCACATTGCAGAAAATGGGATTGGAAGTCGTAATGTTGACCGGAGACAATCACCGTACAGCCGAAGTGATTGCCCGTGAAGTGGGTATCAAGCGAGTCTTAGCTGAAGTTCGCCCGGAACAGAAAGCCGAGACTGTTGAGAAACTTCAGTCGGAAGGTAAGATTGTAGCAATGGTGGGGGATGGTATCAATGATGCACCGGCGCTGGCTCAAGCCGATGTCGGGATGGCAATTGGAACAGGAACAGATGTGGCGATCGCAGCGAGTGACATCACCCTGATCTCTGGCGATTTACAAGGTATTGTCACCGCCATTCAACTCTCTCGTGCCACGATTGGCAACATTCGTCAGAATCTCTTCTTTGCCTTTATCTATAACGTTGCTGGTATTCCAATTGCAGCAGGAATTCTTTTCCCCTTCTTCGGTTGGCTGCTTAGTCCCATCATTGCAGGTGCAGCAATGGCGTTTAGTTCTGTCTCTGTAGTCACGAATGCGCTGCGTTTGCGTAATTTCCAACCTAAAACAATTGGTTGAATAAATCACAAGGAGTATGAACGATGCTTAAAAATGTAACATTTTTCGCAACCTTGGCAGGATTTGGATTTTTACTCGGAGCTATTTCCGGCGCATTAGCATAGCTTGCAATGTAGTTACATTCGCGCTACGGAGATGTTTAAATCATGAACAAAATAGCAATAGCAATCATTGGCAGTGTTGTGAGTTTGGGATTGGTGTTTGGAATTGCTTCTAACAAAGCAGTTGCACAAATGTCCCACGAACAAATGCAACCATCTCAAACAAAGCAAACAAGTCAGTTCCGTCGCATCGAACAACCCCTATGGGCAAAAGGTATCGTTACTGCTGGCGGATTAGGATTGATCGCACTGGAGTTATGGTGGTTTCTGTTGAGTAAACCAAAGTCGCAAAAAGCACGATCAAAGCAGGACATTCAGGAGGTAACAATTACTGTTGATGGTGGGTATGAACCAAGCCAAGTGGTAGTTAATGCTCTTCAAAGAGTGCGACTCAACTTCTACCGCAAAGA
>NZ_CAWPKW010000190.1:0-5882 GCF_963888615.1 Brasilonema octagenarum UFV-OR1
TGAACAAGGGGTGGACGAGTCCGTTTCCTACCTGATAACTGATAACTGGTAACTGGTAACTGATAACTGGTAACTGATAACTGATGTAATCACATATCATATTTCGTGCAATTTTGTTGCCGAAGTAACAATTTCTTATAATAGAGCATCTAAGATTGAAGGTAAAGCTTCAATTATTACGATGCTCTTTTGGAATACTGATATGAGTAAAACTAAATTCAGGGGAATTGAAATCCGTAGGCTGGAATCCATTAAGGGAGGGATGGTAGAGTTCTTTACAGCTCAAGCCAGTCATGAAACAATGCTGGTACAAATTCCACCCAACACAATAGATGATTTATTTGTTCACAAAACACATACAGATCAATTGCTAGTTGTTAAAGGACAGTTTGTCCTTGCGACATTGCTGGATAAGCAGTACGAGTATATTCCTTTGAGTGAAAACCATTCTGTAGTCGTGACAATTCCGCCGGGAGTTTTGCACGGGGCGATTAATTTGAGTTCAGAACCGTGTGTTTTGGTGAATGCAGTGCTGCGTCACAAACCACCTCAACCACGGGATTACATTCCCCATAAACGACCATTTCCTTATAACTTAGAAGCAGCCCAAGCGGCGTTGAAGAATTTGGAAATCACAAATCAAGTCAAGAATTATGGGGCGACTCCAGTATAGGTTGTTTGAGTCAAGTTGCATTGAGGGTGGGTTAAGTAGCCCACCTTAATTTTTTTGTGTTTTTCTAAATTTGATACTAACTTTGGGATAAGAAATTTTAAGAGAAACGAACCGCCAAGACGCCAAGAACGCAGAGGAAAGAAAGAAAGAAAGAAAGAAAGAAAGAAAGAAAGAAAAGAGCTAAATTTGAGGAGTTGGTAAGTCGCGCAGGAAGTAAAAGCGATCGCGTCTCCAATCTTCTCCTTTTATTCGCCCGACATAACCTGTTAATGGTGATGAAAGTTCAATCAGGAAATCATTAACTGCTGTATCAGTTAGTTTAGGATTCTGAGTGGCATTATAATGAGCGCGAATCTCTGTTACTGTAAAATTTTGATTGCTAGCTTCTAAACTTTCGTTATCTTGCTCAAAAAGTTGTTTGACTGCTTGGACAATTTGGAAACGCAACTGGATTTGTCTTTTAACTGTTTGAATATACTCATCAATTTTATAATTAATCTCCCCTGGTTCAAGATATTTTTTTAGTTCAATTAAGTCAACAGAACCAGGATATTTTGCTTGTAGTTCAACTAGTTTCTGTAAAGTCATAGCATTGATGATACTGATTTTAGATATTGCAGCCGATTCTTGAAGTTGTTTTGTCGGTTTACCAGGACCAATAATTAACCGAACAGCGTTGATATAATTTTCTTTAAGATGTCTCTTGCCAATTCTGTCTAATTCCTCAACTGTACGATCAGGAATACTTTTACCTGCCTTACATTCGCAAACTAAGGAATACGGTTTTGAACAAAATAAATCTAAGCCTCCAGCACCACCTTTGTAATCAGATTCAACCTTAAATCCTAAAAACTCAAGGCTGCGGCGTGCTATATCTTCAAAGTCTGTACCAGCTTGGTAGTTGCTTTTGCCTTTATCTTGTTCTATGCTGCGATCGCCTAATGCTGCAATGTTGTTTATCCAAGCTAAATCTGGATCGCTTTGCTGGATAAGTTGCTTAGTAGTCCAACCTAAAAATGCTTTGATATCTTGATCTAATTGTTTAGCGGCTGGGTTGGTAATGGCAAGGTAGGCTAAAGCACTTTGCAAATCTTCTAATTCTGGGTGCAGTGGCGGTTGACGTGTTTCTAGTTGGTGTTTGCGGATGGTAAAGATGCGATCGCTCAACACGGGGTTTGCTTGAGAAACTGTCAACTGCTGAGGCAAAGGTACAAAATGACGCTCTTGAGTATACACTGGAACCTCAAGAGGTTCAGGTAGCCGATAGACGCGCAAGTAAGCCAAAAAAATATGAGTTCGTTGCCCAAGTACTTGCTGTAATCCTTCTTTTGTCCAAATGGTTAATTGTGACAAAGCCTCGAATGATTCAGGAATATGCATTTTGCAACCTTCACATCTCGCCCAACCTTTAATTACAACTGTTTTAGAATCTAAGTTGTCTATAACCTGTTGGGCAATTGACAAAAAGCTTGAGCGGTAATGACGCTTAGGAGGTAGAGTGTTAACTGAGGGGTTGGCTGGATAGAGAGCAAATTTCTGCCCCGGATTAATGAATTTCCGAGGCGTTGCGGCAATCATTCGCCCTTGAATTAACGCTTCAACGTCAGGAACTGGTAGACAAAGGGCATTGTAAATCAAAACTGATTCGCTCATGCTTAATTAAACAACTCAGCTAAATCATCCGAGTCATCTGTGTCCTCTATACTCGAGGGGTTAAGGAAGTCGTTTAATAGTTCGTCTCCTTCAATAGTCTCTTCATCTATTTCACCAGAAGGATCGCTCAATATTTCTCGCAACAAAGCATTTTCGGCAGTTAGCGGCTTTGAAAACTCTATAACTTGGTGCTCATTTAGCTGATAAAGCTCGCGCTTGTGATAAACCGAATACAGGTTAATCAGAGATCTGATTTCTTCAGCTTTCAGATACACCCATTCTCCGCCCAGTTCTTGCACAAGTTTATTGAGATATCCGAATGAATCCCAATTCTTACGAATTGTTTTTTCCTTAGACCGAACTAAACAACCTCGCGTTATATCGAATTTTTTGTAGTCAATTAAACGCCACATTCCTGCTCCTACTGACAGTCCATGAGAGTGCTGGAGAACCGCAACGCCTATTTTGAAAATTTTGTCTTTTTCTTTACCAATAACTTTAAAGTTTATCCATCCTTGATTTTTTGATTTTGGCTCAACTTCAGTAACATCTTCGACTTTTACTTCTTTCAAAGTCTCACCTGTCTCTGTCTCTCCCTCTAATGTCTGACCTTTCAATGTCTGAAAGCCAAAACGCAAAGCATCAACAATTAGAGAATTATGCTTTTCATCAAGATAATCTCCAAGCTCTAACTCACTCTCCTTCTTAAAAGCCAGTTCAAATCGCTCAAATGGGTCTTTGGGTAATGTATCTTCATCAATCTTAAAGTTCTCTGCACACCATTTCAAAGCTTCCCTGACAGTTAGTTTGTTTTTACCGTATTTTCTCAGTTCACTTTCTTCAAATGGGTAAAGAGGATGAGGAGGAGTTAAATTTCTTGTATCATAAAACTCTTTCAGCCAAAGGCTGACTAATTCAACTATAGAATCGCCACTAAGAGGTTTTAAATCTATGGGTTTGCGTTGCGTATATTTTGAAATTCGATCTGGTGTTCCACCTGGTATTATATTTACTTTATCTTCCCAGGTATCGGGCATCATTACTGTGAGAATAACAACACCTCGACCGAGTTCAGAGTTTTCGAGAGTATCGTGCAGAATTTTGACTAGGTTAGCAATTACTAATTCTGTTGGCAACCCATCATCTGTAGAGTTGTTTTTAACATCTATTTCGTCAAAACAAATGACGACGGGGTTGTAGTAACTGACTAAATTTAATATTTGCTGAATATTCTTTAGTGCTTCAGCTTCTCTGTCTTGACTAGTTTTGATAGGATTGGGTAATCCTAGAATATCAGCATTAGAGTTTGCTAGCTCATGTCCAGATAACCATTGTCTTGCAAAAGATGCTTGAGTTTCTGAAAGTGTCCACAAAATAGCCCGTAAAATATAGGGATCTACATTTGATTTTGTTCTCAGAAATTGCTTGGTGAGCGTGTTCATCAAACTCTTGTTTTTAGCCGACCAACTAGCAGATACTTTGTCAAATCTGTTGACAAGTTCCTGAGGAGAAAGGGTTGGTGCATTGGGATTAATGGCTTTGAAGCCTTCGTTCGCCATCGCAGCTGCTACTTCTTGCCACTGCATAACCCCTTGACTACCAGTTTTACTCAAACTATCTGCCAAAGTTTGCTGGAATTGGTATTTAACTAGGTTTAAGTCTGTATAGTTATTGACGCCTGCATAGACGAAGAAAGCCCCGCCTTCACGTTCCAGCCGATGGCGAATACGGCTGAGGAGATGAGTTTTACCTACTCCGTATTGAGCAGTTATAGCAATTGATGTCACTTTATCTTGACTGGATGGACTATTACGCACCAGTTCAATTGCCTGAAAAACTGTATCAGAAGCGTAAGCATTTAGGGTAGGAACGTCGGGGAATCCCTTGCCCCAAATATCCTGTTCTTTGACAATCCCAGCGTTAGTAAATGGATTGTGAGTTTGAATGGCGGTGTTGATGTCTTCTATCGGAGAAATAGGAGGATTTTCCATAGTGATTCGGTGTGAGGTAACAAACTACAACGGGGAATTCACGGCAATATTATTAACTCAAGCGCTTGGCGTAGTAGCGCAATCCACCTCCGGGGATGGTGATTGAGTCTTCACGTTTATCCGGCGTAATGTCTGGCATTTCTCCCGCCATTAGCTGAAAAACGTCGTTCTCCTGGATTTCCAACAGCCAATCACTGAAATCAGAACGACTTACGCGATCGCCCACTTCCCTCCTGATCCGATAAATTGGCACCAAATCATTCAGGTTATAGTCCCGGTTCAATTTGTCGTAAACTTCCAACGCGACTTGTTTAAACTCGTCGTAAGATTTAACCTCACTGTTGACCCCATTCGCCGATACAGATGCAGCTACCGCACCATTCATCTGACTTATCCACCTCAGCAGTGCATTAGCTGCCCAAGTTCCGATAATACTTCCTTCAAACCTAAACTCTGGACTTGTCAAACCCTCACCGAGTACTTCTAAACCCACAGGAGATACCAGAGAGTAGCCTTTTTTGGAGATGGCGATCGCCCCTTGTTTCTCCAATTCCTTAAAAATGCCCTCATAATCTGATACCTTCTTATCCTTAGTAACAATTCGCTTACTAAGATCACCTTTCTTCACTTCCTGCTTTGTTCCTCCTAAATCCCACAAAGCCAGAAGAAGACGAGTTTTCAGTTGAGTCTCAATCATATGTAATTTTTCTGACATTACTTTCACGGTTTTTCTCTATAGAATGACTAGTATCATTGTGGCTTAAATATCTGAAAATACGTAAAAGTACGGTAAAGTTTCCAGCTCGTATTTGAAGCTCACCTGAACTGAATGTCTTAAACTTTTCCTTGCACGTAGATGTTTCTAGTCAGGTTTCCACCTGCTGTGATACTCTCTCTATAAAATACCCGTATAACTCTAATAAATTTCTTTTCAGTCGAGACATATTTTGGTAATCTATATTTCATCCAAAATAAGCTTCGTTAACGGCTTTACTCGTAAACCAGCGTATAAGTCTGGCATTGCGTGTGCCAGAAAAATCTGGAATTTTACGGTGTAGCCCATATCCTCACTGATAGTACAGTTGGACTAATTGATTCAACTGACATTTTGCAGCATTATCAAGAACGCAACCACGCGATAAGGCGGAGATTTTAGCTTGTGCGTATCGCCTAGAACTGAAGCTCTTCGCTTATACCCCAAGTCCATTAAAATGGACTAAAAGCCTTACTCAGTAAGTATTTAGTCTGATGCGCAAAGACTTTAACTATTAGCCATAGGTTTCTAATCTATGGCAGTTGTTGGCAGGAGTGCAAAATATGAGTTCAAGTAATTCGGTGACTTTGTTTTTTGTTAACGTTCCATCACAAAACACTTGTTAAGGGAGAGTTAACTTTTCTTAGTTTGGTAGCTTAACTATAACCTGAACATTTTTTCAGTCGAGAGTCTCCAGTCCCCCACTTCCATAAGTGGAAGATACAAGATGAAGTTTAAATCCCCATCTTGTGATAACCCTTCGGGTATCTCCTGCGGAGACGCTACGCGTAAGTCCCAAAGGGACACGCTT
>NZ_CAWPKW010000191.1:0-5865 GCF_963888615.1 Brasilonema octagenarum UFV-OR1
TTACCGAGTCTGGCATTAATTCCTCTCTCCCTTTCATTCGGGAGCGAACGTACAGCAACATAATTCCACATTAGCCCCAAACGTGTATTACACGGGAGAACCTGTCTTCATGTAACACACTCGCTCATGAATATGAATTCCTTCTTCCCATGTATGACACGGAGACTCTTAACTTCTTTTTCCATGTATGACACCGAGACTTTCTTTTCCCCTTCCCCACGTATTACACGGTATGAGAGCGTTCTGATCCTTTATAAGCTTTTTTCCTTACCAAGTCTTGTATTAATTCCCCTCACCCTTCCAAAATAAGCTAACGCACAGTAACAACTCTGGAGAAAGTCGGAAAATTTAAGGTATTTGAAAATTTAATCCGCGTATACAACGGAAAACGAGGCTTGCATTTGGTTGTGGTGTATTTGGTTGTTGGTCCGCATTGTCCCCTGAAATTGAGCCAGCCTTTGTTTTGTTGATCTGTCGGCGCAGTCGGGTACTCGTTCTAGTAAGGCTGGCTCAATTTCTCGTGTTAGACCCCGTAGGTGGCGAGTACCTTGGAGTTTTCGTGTCTGGAGAGGAAAAGGTACCTGTTCCCCAGCACAATTAGGATTAAAAATGGTCAAATGCTTGCCCAAAAAACTAACAAAGCACTTCCAGGTGATGGTTCTGGTAGATACAGCCAAAGGCAAGTGTGGAATTTATACACGGCGTCCGAAAGCGGAAATACCATGTAATTGTTGGTATCGCTTGTACCCGTATGTTGGTTGATGGGCGCTGTGTTGCTCAACTACATAAGCGAGGACAACAGCTTTACCTAAGGGGTTTGAAGTTTCCTGTCTCTATCTCATGGTATTATTTTAAACGAGATGATGGCAAGTATGAAAAACGATTTGTCCTGTCTACCAAAGTTCTCAAAGCCAGTACCATTTCTTGGTGGGGTAAACGACGTTGGCAGATTGAAGGTTGGTTTAAGACTGCCAAGCACCGTCGGGTAAGGGAGCCTGCATTACTGCATCTCCCTCCCCTAAGAACCGGACAGGACTCTTACGAATCATCCGGCTCAAGCCTTGGCTATCCTTCGCTGTCAAAGCCAAAACAATCTTTGACCTGTCCTACTTACCGTTTTGGTTAGAGTGTGGTCAGTACCTATGTAGCAGGGTGCTACTTTCACTCTTCTGCAAATGACGGGGCTTGTAACGGTTCGCTTATCGCTAACCCCTTGCCAAACTTCCCCTTGCCCTCGGTCGAGTGGTACTCTCTTAGAAGGGCTTCTGTGCCTTGCATTCTATCGGTTTCATTGGCTACACTTGCAGGTACTTACTACCGATATAGGCAGGGTCAAAGACCCTTTTACATGGGGACTGGGAGGAAGGAATCCCAGGAGAAGAAGGCTTCTCGGTCTAATGCGCTACTGCGCCTACGCACAACTTCACGTCGCGCGTTTCGGCTTGCACCGTTTTGGACAGGGGACACTTTTAGGCGTTTATCGTTGGTTGATATTGTCCCTTATTTCTTACGTTTTGGCACATTGGGCTTATTTATCCACGGCGATTGCCTACGGCAGAGCTACGCTTAACGCCTCCGACGAACTACCTGATTGGGGAGAAGCCGCAGAAATTGCGTTTCACACTATATTTCCCCATTTGGCAGTGTTACTTCTTTTACAACATCTAGAACGCTTGAGAGAACTGGCACTTAGTCAAGGAATTAACATTCAAATTTCCAGGTGCAAGATGTGAGGTGAGGGAGAGGGTGCGTTCTGGGTTGGCAGCGGCGAAAGCGCGGGGTCAAAAATTAGGCAGGCAGCCGGGACAAAGAGTGAAAGCAGATCGATTGGCTCCTAAGGTGTTGCAATTAGTGCAACAGGGGTACTCGTTCTTAATAAGGTTGGCTCAATTTTTAGGGGCGGCAGCTTTTGGGTAAGAAGCTTCTTACCCAAAAGCTGCCGAAGGCAGCGTGCGACGACATAAATGACGCGGTAGAGCCAATTCATTTAATTTCTTGGCAGGTAGCTTCGTCCCTACCATGTTCGCTTTGAAAATCACCGTGTAGGTACTTCACAGAGCGGCTCTTTGAGGTAGTGAAAATCGAACCTCTCTTTAAGAAGGACGATTGCATCCTCTAAACACTCCTCTGGCAAGCGAACTATTAAGGCAACTAGCTTCTCTCTTGGAGATGGTTGCTCTTGAGCAACAATAGGAGAGGGAGTGACTCCGGTATCCACGTTGCCAAGTTCAGATTTAAAGAATGGGTAAGTATCACCGTTACTAGTGCGACATAGGTAGCAATCGCCTGCTTTGACTGAGACGACCTCTACAACTTGTCCGTAATAAGGTAAATCTGAGCAAATGACCTTGAACTGTTGTTGTTCTTGGTGATTGTGCTTACTACTACCAATATGAGTGGTTTTTTGGCTGTAAGTCTTCCCCCGACGAGTCACTGTACGTTCATGGTTAGGTTCAATTTCACCACTGTTCTCAAGCTTTTTTCGCCAAGCACGAACAGTTCCTTCATCCACTCCGCAATGCTCAGCTATCTGTACGTTACTTCTGCTTGCACCATAAGGATGCTTGAGCGCTCCTATGATTGCCCGTTGCTTATCAGCATTACTTCGCTTCAAGGCTTTATGCTGATTCACTGAGTACGAGTGCCATGTGGCGTCCGATAGTGTTCCACAGCGGACAGAGATGAGAATTTTAGACTCATCTAACTCCTCGAGTGCAGCATTCCGATGATATCCATCTATTAACCAGTAGTCCTGACCGTCATAGTAAGCTAACGCAGCCTCGAACTTCGCGCCCCTTTTCCAGTCGCGAACCAAATCATCAATATGCTTTCTATCCAGTTTCTCCCTTGGTTGCGTTCCACCGTCTTTTCTAAGTAGCTTCCTGTCTAGCTCAACTACATGAACTTCCATAAAATGCTGTTAATGATGAGTTCAGAACAAAGATTGCTTCCTGTATCAATGCTTCGGTTTCTTTTGTTGAGATTTTCAACAGTTTAGCTATTTCAGTGACTTTTTTGTTAAGAAGATAACACTCCCGAATAACGAGCCTGTGCTTGGGATTTAGTTTTGAGATGGCTTCATAGAGGCGATGAGTTAATTCCTCTTGGGCTATTGTTTCAAAGTCTTCAACCTTAGGTTCGTAGGATAACTCATCCCAACTTATTGTTAAGCGCTGTGAAATTGTGAGTTTTAAAGATTCCCACTCAGTAGCACTGATTCCTAGCTTCGCCGCGACTTCCGCTTCCTGAACCTGTCTTCCATTAGCGATAAATTGCTTTCTCAGCCGCCTGATCTTACCAAGCTTTTCTACGAAGGAACGAGGGATTTTTAGTGGCGATGCATTATCCCGTAAATAGTGCTGAATCTCACCTTGGATGTAGGGAACGGCAAAAGAACTAAAAGCATTACCCAGTTCTGGCTTAAAGCGCTCAACCGCTTTGAGAAGCCCAACAAATCCTATCTGATATAAGTCTTCGTAGCTTTCATTACATTTTTTGACCCAGCGATGCACAATTTTATGAACTAATTTACTGTGCATTTGGGCAATCTGATTACGTCTATTGATTTCAATTGCGGGACTAACTCTAGTCCTGCTTTGTAGTGCACCCATAAAACCACTGAGAAGGAATTTCTAAAGATATGAATAGCTCATATGGCACTGAATCGGTAAGTAGGGAAAATACGGAAGCACTACTTTACACTCGCTTTATATTTAAACCGCTTGGGCAAAATTACTTGACACTCCCCTGCTCTTGAAAGGTGCGAGGGGATTCTTGGTTCATTGACTCGCCTGATAACAGCAGCAAGAGCGCCAACTACCCACGCGCCCGCGCGACCATGCTCCTCGCTTTGCCGCCCCTTTGGGGCGATCACAAAGTGCGCCCGTTTGCCCCAACAAAGCGGAGCTTTGTTGCCCTGAGCGCCCGTCCTGCGGACACGCGCTCGCGCAAAGCGCTCGCGAACGCGAGCGCGAACGCGAGCGGGGGAGGGCAGTTCTCCAAACTGCCCTCCGGGCATGTACGGGCGATTGCCCAAAGGGCAGACGCCAAGGGCGTATCGCGTGTGCCCCGTTGCGAGCGTGAGCGTAGCAATCTGCTCTCTAATTCCCCGGGTATTAATGGAACGGAAATTTTTCAACTCCCAACATCCATAAGCAAAGCTGATAGCTGGTAAAAGAAAACGTTCTGGAAAACCCCTTGATTTTGTAAACGAATGTAAACTATTATGAAAATATAGCAAACAAACATTTGCTTACATACATACCAAAACAACCGCAATCATAAGAACCATGACAACTGCATTACAACGTCGCGAAAGCGCCAATGTATGGGAGCGGTTTTGCGAGTGGATCACCTCCACCCAAAACCGTCTCTACATCGGTTGGTTCGGCGTCCTGATGATTCCTACCTTGCTATCCGCAATAACCTGTTTCATCGTCGCCTTCATCGCAGCCCCCCCCGTAGACATCGACGGAATCCGCGAACCAGTAGCAGGTTCCTTAATGTACGGTAACAACATCATCTCTGGTGCTGTTGTTCCTTCCTCCAACGCCATCGGCTTACACTTCTACCCCATCTGGGAAGCAGCTTCCTTAGATGAGTGGTTGTACAACGGTGGTCCATACCAATTAGTTGTTTTCCACTTCCTGATTGGTGTATTCTGCTACCTGGGTCGTGAGTGGGAATTATCCTACCGCTTAGGAATGCGTCCTTGGATTTGCGTTGCATTCAGTGCACCTGTTGCAGCAGCAACCGCAGTCTTCTTGATTTACCCCCTCGGACAAGGTTCCTTCTCTGATGGTATGCCCTTGGGCATCTCTGGAACATTCAACTTCATGTTAGTGTTCCAAGCAGAGCACAACATCCTAATGCATCCCTTCCACATGCTGGGTGTTGCAGGTGTCTTCGGTGGTTCACTGTTCAGTGCAATGCACGGTTCTCTGGTCACTTCTTCCTTGGTTCGTGAAACAACCGAAACCGAATCTCAAAACTACGGTTACAAGTTCGGTCAAGAAGAAGAAACCTACAACATCGTTGCTGCTCACGGCTACTTTGGAAGACTTATTTTCCAATACGCTTCTTTCAACAACAGCCGCAGCTTGCACTTCTTCCTGGCTGCATGGCCTGTCATCGGTATCTGGTTCACCTCACTGGGTATCAGCACCATGGCATTCAACCTCAACGGTTTCAACTTCAACCAATCGTTGATTGATTCTCAAGGTCGCGTAATTGGTTCTTGGGCAGATGTGCTCAACCGTGCGAACCTGGGTATGGAAGTAATGCACGAACGTAATGCTCACAACTTCCCTCTTGATTTGGCATCAGCTGAAGCTGCTCCTGTAGCACTCCAAGCTCCTGCTATCAACGGATAATAGCTAAAACTTAGATAAGTAAAAAGCGCTCTCCTGAAAAGGGGGGCGCTTTTTGCATGCTTTCAACTTGGTATCCATGTACAACTCAAAGGTGGTTTTTTATATACAATTCGGGGGGGGATGAATACAGCGATTCTTATTTGAATCACATACACCACCACAAATAATGTAGAGCACGGTTAGAAATGGTAACTCGCTGGCTACCTACCCTACCGCATGTCCGGATTTAACAGAGAGGTGCGGCGGGCAATACCGCCCATCGACTCTACCCGAGTACTCGTGACGCCAACACAGATCCACAAAACGAAGGCTTGCCTCATTCTCAGGGGACAATGCGTTGGCTGGCTGTTTCTGGAGGGGACAATGCGTCGGCGTCCCCGCCTGCCCATTTTTTAGGGGACAAATTGGTGAGCGTAGCAATCTGCTCTCTAATTCCCTGGGTATTAATGGAACGGAAATTTTTCAACTCCCAACATCCATAAGCAAAGCTGAT
>NZ_CAWPKW010000192.1:0-5853 GCF_963888615.1 Brasilonema octagenarum UFV-OR1
TGGTCAATATTTGGAGAAGAGAGTAGAGAGTTAGAAAGAATTTCTCATGTTATTTATAACTCAAACCCTGGCAAAACTTCTTCCCCATAAAGAAGCGCTGGGGTTTGAACGACTTCTACAGCTAACCGAGATCGCTAAATCTCTACCTGCTGATCTTGAGGATTAATAAGCCAACCTAAATGAAAATCCTAAAAATTAAACCGCCAAAAACCTTTGAATCACATCTTGACTAAGTTCATCAGTTGAACCAGAGGCAACAATAGCACCTTTTTGCATAGCGTAATAGTAATCGGCCTGACGGACAAAGTGTAAGTGTTGTTCTACCAGTAAAACAGAAATACCTGTGGTTTCAACGATGCGACGAACTGCCGCTTCAATTTCGAGGATAATTGAGGGTTGAATCCCTTCGGTGGGTTCATCTAATACAAGTAATTGAGGTTGTCCCATTAAAGCACGAGCGATCGCCAGTTGTTGTTGCTGTCCACCACTTAAATCACCACCCATCCGCGACAACATGATTTTTAACACAGGAAATAAGCTAAAAATTTCTTCAGGAATTTCGGCTTTTTTAACCTGTCTCTGCCTAGCTTCTAACCCCAGCAGCAAATTTTCTTTGACTGTCAAACGGGGAATAATCTCTCGTCCTTGGGGAACATAACCAATTCCCATCTTCGCCCTTTGATCTGGAGATTTGGAGTTGATTAAATTACCGGCTAAGTTAATTGTGCCACTCCGGGGTTTGAGTAAACCCATAATTGTTTTGAGTAAGGTTGTTTTACCTACGCCATTGCGTCCAATTAGGCATACCATTTGCCCATTTGGTACATTCAAATCTACGTTGCGGAGAATATGGCTTTCACCGTAGTAAACGTTAATGTTAGAGATGTTTAGCATTGGTTTTCGTCTTGTCTTCCCATCTATTCCTGCTGTTGTCCTAGATATACTTCAACAACACGGGGGTCATTTTGGACTTCTCTAAAATTGCCTTCGCACAGTACCGAACCTTCATGTAGGACTGTGACTTTGTTGGCAATTTGACGGACAAATTCCATATCATGTTCAATCACTAAAATTGAATGATTCTGAGCTAATGTTAAAATTAGTTCGCCGATGTTATAGGTTTCTTCATCGGTTAAACCTGCAACTGGTTCATCTACAAGTAATAAGTCTGGAGATTGTCCTACTAACATCCCAATTTCTAAACGTTGCTTTTCTCCGTGGGATAATAAAGCTGCGGGGATGTCTGCTTTAGAAGTTAACCCAATGGTTTCTAATAAACCTTTT
Organism: Brasilonema octagenarum UFV-OR1; assembly: GCF_963888615.1. Classification (NCBI taxonomy): domain Bacteria; kingdom Bacillati; phylum Cyanobacteriota; class Cyanophyceae; order Nostocales; family Scytonemataceae; genus Brasilonema; species Brasilonema octagenarum. Next base: position 1,285 of record NZ_CAWPKW010000192.1, read on the forward strand.
ATAGTATTTTTTTCAGTAGTATGAGAACGCCCAAACAATGTAAAAAAAACATTTTTATTGCGGTTGCTGGTAATTTCTAAATTTTCCCGTGGTGTGAGGTTGAGATAAACTCTAGGTGTTTGGAATTTGCGCCCAATTCCCTGCCGTGCAATTTCATGTTCAGGCAGAGAACGTAGGTTTTTTCCTTTGAATAGTACTCGTCCTATAGTGGGTTGCACTTTACCTGTAATCACATCAAGAAATGTGGTCTTACCAGCACCATTAGGTCCAATGACTACTCGCAATTCACCCACTTCCATGCTAAAATTTAGTTGGTTGAGTGCTTTAAAACCATCAAAACTAACAGTGACGTTTTCAGTTTCCAATATTTTGGCGTTCATGTTGCACTTCTGTGTCTTCTTCCAAACTGGGATATGTAGAAATTTGTTGAGGGCGTTTGAAAAGAGGAATGTTTTGACTACGCAACCATCCTACTAAGCCGTCAGGAAGGACTGTCACGACAATTAAAAATAGTGCGCCTTGGAAAAATAGCCAGATTTCGGGAAATTGTTCACTCAAAAAAGCACGGGCATAATTGACTAACAAAGTTCCCACAATTGCCCCGATTAATGTAGCACGTCCTCCCACGGCTACCCAAATTACCATTTCAATAGAAAAAGCAATATCCATTGCTCTGGGTGATACAGAACCACTTTGCAGGGTGTAAAATGCTCCTGCTACGCCTGCGATCGCACCCGATACTGTAAACACTAATGTTTTAAAATCTGTGGGGTCATAACCAGAAAATCTTACCCGATTTTCGTCATCCCGAATAGCTATCAAAAGTCGTCCAAAACGTCCACTTGTCAGCCAGCGACAAACCCCGTAGGTACCAGCGAGAAACAATACTGTGAGAGTATAGAAAACAAATTTTGTTTTAGGATCACTGACGGTTGCACCAAACAAAGTTGTAAAATCTATCAGCCCATTAGTACCGTTGAAAAATTGTTGTTGACCGTTAAAAAAATTGAAAAATACAATAGTTGCGGCTTGGGTCAAAATCGAAAAATAAACTCCCTTAATGCGATTGCGGAATACTAAATATCCCAATAATCCCGCCAGCAAACCTGGAAGTATCACCACAGCCGCTATTGCTATCGGGAAAGAATAAAAAGGTCGCCAAAACCAGGGAAGTTCGGTGATACCATACAGCCCCATAAAATCAGGTAACTCACCAACAGGGACTTGCAGTTTCAGGTACATAGCGATCGCATATCCACCCAAACCAAAGAAAATACCATGTCCCAAACTTAGTAAGCCAGTATAACCCCAAATCAAATCAATAGCTAAAGCCACAATCGCCAGTGACAAAAATCGCCCCAACAAATTCAAGCGAAATTCTGATAGCACCACTGGCATAATTAAGATGAGGATGAGTGCAATCACCATCACCACCCCAACTTCAATTAATATTAACCTTCCTCCCTTCTTCATCCTCTATGTCCTTCACGTCTATGTGTGAGATTAAACATCAACACTACGACCTTTTTGTGGAAAAATTCCCCCAGGCTTCCACTGTAAAAATAAAATAATTAGCATAAATACCATCACCTTGGCCATACTTGTGGTAGCAAAAAACGTCAATAAATCCGCCAGAGGCTTAACAGGAGTTAACAACAAAGCTAAAGTCCCAGAACCAATTAAAAAGTTAGCTGTGCCAATTCCCAAGGCAGCTACAATAGTACCTGCTAAATTACCCACACCGCCAACAACCACAACCATAAAAGTGTCGATAATATAATTTTGTCCAGTATTTGGGCCTACAGAACCGAGCAAACTAATCGCGCAACCAGCCACTCCAGCTAAACCAGAACCCAAAGCAAAAGTGATCGCATCAACTTTTTGAGTTGGGATACCTAAACAAGCACTCATACTCCGGTTTTGTGTCACAGCCCGAATTCTTAATCCCCAGCTAGAACGTTGTAAGAATAGATAAATTCCTACTACACAAATTATTGTCAAAGCAATAATAAATAATCTGGCAAATGGTAATTGTACACCACCTAAAGATATGCCAGTTTGTAACCAACTAGGTGCTGTTACATCTACATTTTGTGCGCCAAACCAAGGTTTAGTTACTGCTAGCTGATAAGTTTGACTTAATAAATTACAAGTTGCTGTTGTTATCCCCAGCGATAGCAATAGTACTACCCACACAACCCAGTTACGAATTCTCTCTAAATTTGTGCGGGAATTTAAAAACCATAACCCACCAAAAAACAATAGAGAAAACAAGACTAAGCCAATTACTAAGACCAAATTCGCACTACGAACAAACTGCTGAAAAATTAAACTTACTCCCCAAGTTGCTAGCAGAGTCTCTAGGGGTCGTCCATAGAGGTAACGAATCACACCTCTTTCAAGAATTAATCCGATAAATGCTGTGAAAATGAAAGCAATAATTAACGCCAAAAATATATAAATTTCAAACCAAAAACCGCCTAATTGTTTACAGCCATTCTGCACAACAAATGTTGTATAAGCCCCAAACATCATCAATTCACCATGCGCCATATTAATGACACCCATCAAGCCAAATATAATGGCTAATCCCAAGGCGGCAATTAATAACACAGAACCGATGCTAATACCATTAAATACAGCATCTAAGAAACCTGTTAACACTTATTTTTCTCCACCAGCTATAAGCTTGTTTTCTAGTAATGAGTCAAAACTGAAGAGTTAAAATCCTAACTATAGCAATCCTATTTGAGTTGTCAAAATATCGAACCGCCAAGACGAGCCAGCGGTGCAGGAGGGTTTCCCTCCGTAGGCGACTGGCGTCGCCAAGAACGCCAAGAAAAGAGGGAAGAGAGAATTTTACAAATGATTTAGGATTGCTATATTAACTAATGACTAATGACTAATTAGACTTTTTTGTACTTACCGCCCTTAGCTGGATCTGACCAATCACAAGCAAATCCCTTAGTCTCTTTCACAAATTGATTCCAAGGAACTGGCTCAACTGGTGCAGGTGTAGCATAGATAATATCAAACAAACCATCATCTCTAACTTGACCAATCCGCACAACTTTAGATATGTGATGATTAGCATTTACTGTCACTTTTCCTTCAGGTGCATCTATGGTTTGACCATAAGCCGCAGCACGGACTTTAGCTAAATCAGGACTACCCGCTTTTTCTACTGCTTGCTTCCACAAATAAACGGCGATATATGCGGCTTCCATAGGGTCATTTGTTACCCGGTCTGCACCATATTCTTTTTTAAATGCCGCGACAAATTTCTTATTAGCAGGAGTGTCTACTGTTTGGAAGTAATTCCAAGCAGCGTAGTGACCTTTGAGATACTCAACACCAATAGACTTAACTTCTTCTTCGGCAATACTTACAGACATAGAAGGGTATTTGTCTGGTGTTAATCCAGCACCTTTTAACTGTTTGAAGAAAGCCACATTGCTATCACCATTTAAGGTGTTATAAATGACTCCACCGTTGGGCAAAGTTTGCTTAATTTTTGTGATGATTGGTGTAACTTCTGTATTACCCAAGGGTAAGTAATCTTCACCAACTGTTTTTCGGCTTAGAGCTTCTAATTGGGCTTTGATAATATTGTTAGCAGTACGAGGAAAAACGTAGTCTGATCCTACTAAAAAGAATTCTTTGCCTTTATTTTTTAACAACCAATCAACAGAAGGTTCAATTTGTTGATTTGGCGCTGCACCTGTGTAAAAAATGTTTTTAGAACACTCTTGACCTTCATACTGCACGGGATACCACAGCATATGGTCTTTACTTTCAAAGACTGGTTTAACATTTTTGCGGCTAGCTGAAGTCCAACAACCAAAAACTACAGCGACTTTATCTTGATCAATCAACTTGGTGGCTTTTTCTCTAAAAGTATCCCAGTTAGAAGCACCATCTTCAATAATGGCTTCAATTTGTTTTCCTAACACCCCACCATTGGCATTAATTTCTTTGATGGCTAATTTCTCAGCATCGACGACACTTTTTTCACTAATAGCCATTGTGCCACTAAGGGAGTGCAGAACACCTACCTTGATGGTTTCACTATTAGCCGCAGCTACAGGAGAAGCATTGCTAGAGGTGGCTGGACTGTTCGTAGCGGTTGGGGTGTTATTAGCGCAAGCCTTCAGAAGGATGCTGCTACCAATACTTGCAGAACTGTAAATCAAAAACCTACGTCGGTTAAATTGTCTACTCATATCTTGGCTAATTTCCCCTCAACGAATCAGCTAGCTTCCTGAAAGTTGACAAGAGCAAGCTTCAAACTGTGATATTAGTTTAATATTTAATCATTAAATTGTTATTTATATAATGACTTTTTGTAAAATGTAGAGACGTAGCGTGCTACGTCTCTACATTGCTTATCATTCAAAATCACCGTAAGCGCAAGCGCACGCCAAGGGCGAACGCGCAGCGTGCCTGAAGGGCATAGTTCTGATCGCCGGAAGCCGGCGCTCAGACTTCTCTCAGACTCACCTTAATAATGATTACCCGACTTACGATGATGCACAGCAGTAATTCCCTTAGCGTCTAGTACTTTGCCAT
>NZ_CAWPKW010000193.1:0-37999 GCF_963888615.1 Brasilonema octagenarum UFV-OR1
CAAAGCGCACGCTAAGAGCGAACGCGCAGCGTGTCCCTTTGGGACTCAGCAATCCCAACAATCGTATTTTATGTTGACCTACTTAGCACGTTTAAAAAAGAGACCTTCTGGTAAGCATTCCCTAGCTGAGGTAGGGAATAAGAGCTAAATTGCACTTGTTTTCTCGTTAATTACTTCTCAAGGATTGAGTTGGTATAATAGTCCCTTTACCTCCCAACAGACGCGAGCAAACTTTTCCTTGAACATCATGTACGATAAAATCAGCGACTATACTACTTGCTGTTTTCGTCTTAATTTCACAAGAAACGTAAAAAGGCGTATTGCAGGGAACCCGCGTGTATTGCTCATATTTTTGCTGCCCTGCGGGTAAGCAGATTTCTTGATGAAAATGCTGCATCCAAATCCATAAAGGATGGGTACTCAGGTCAATTGAATAAGGATTAACCCACCCAATAGGAAATTGTCCTTGTTGTTGATCTGTAATTTCAGACCAAATACACTCAGCTGTGATTTTTTCAGGACTAATGTTTAAGACCTTTTTGAGTTCTTGAAAAGAGTCTCCATGAAACAATGGAAACAGAGATGTTGTTTTTGCTTGATAAAAATCTTTACCAGTAATCGTGATGATGTTATCTTCTTCAAGATTTAATGGTTCATAAGTAGGACTAGTAGGTAGTTCTTGCACTAGCCGAACTTGAGCAATACTGAAATGATAATTAGTTCTACCTTCTGGAGTTTTACTCCATATCTTTGCTTGAAAGATGATTTCTTGCGAATCAGTTTTAGAAACTTCTTGCAAGTCTAAAATATACTCACTTGCTAAGGTTTCATTAAAAGTAATTCCCTTCAAAACTTTGAAATCTGTGTTACTGAAAAATCTGTAACCTGGATACAGTTGTTCGCAAGCATCGACAATCCAGGATACCGCACAAGTCGCTGGCAAAACTGGTTTACCAGCAATGGTATGGTCGAGTAAAAATGGATTAGCTGCAAGTGATAGTTTGCGACGAATGCGGTAGGTTTGTAGTTCGGGGTTTAGTGGTGCAGGAGGCGGAATAAGAGGGCTACCAATGACAACTTGTGCTGTTTGGCGGTTAGCAGGATGCAGTTCGTTGACAAGCATTTGCGTTCCAACTTCAACAGGGATAATCTCAATACCACGTCGGGCAAACTCTTTTTTCAATTGTGGTGTCACCATACCACTATCCCAGCCACCCCAATTTATAGCCACAACATGACATTCGGGGTAACGTTGCTTGACGAGATGGGCTGATTTGTTGAGAATTTCGTTGGCGATCGCATAGTCCGTCTGACCAACATTTCCATAAAAACCTGTGACAGAAGAAAACAAAACCAAATACTCCAGTTCACTGGGTTTGATACAAGATAAAAGATTTTCCAAACCTTTAACTTTAGCTGTATAAACCTTCTCAAAATCCTGTTCTGTTTTCTTTTCAATCAATTTATCAGCTAAATTACCAGCACCGTGTATAATGCCATTAATCGATCCAGTACGCTCAGTAACAATCTTCAGTTTCTGTTTTAATTCCTCTCCATTCGTGACATCAACGCTCAAGTATTCAGCATGACCTCCTACTTGTTGAATCGCTTCTAAAGTCTGTTTTATTTCTCGATTAGAGATGACTTTGTTATAGAGCTTTTGTACATTTACAGGTATGGGCTTCTCTCCCAGTGAGAGAAGGTATTCCATAATGCGCTTTTTCAACACTGGTTCGTCAAAACAATCTTTAGCCCAATCTGGTTCTTTGTCTAGGAGTTCGGAACGACCTATGAGAATAAATTTGCAAGGGGAGTGTTGTGCTAATTTGATAGTGCACTTAGCTGTAATTCCTTTTGCGCCGCCACTTACGAGAAAAACTGATGTTGGACGGATCGTAGTGATTAGTGTCATAAATTACCCGTTTACTTTGTCGGATTGTTAGAAAAATGATTTTTAAACCTCTTGAAACCTTGGGATTAAGAGGCTAGTTCATAGCCGGATTTCTGACAATTGATTGAAAGAGAAAAACCTTGAATAACTGCAGGCTGGCTTGAAAAGTAAATGTTTTGTTGAAGATTGATGCGAGTATCTGGCGTTTCTTGAGGCGGTGTTTCTTGAGGCGGAGGCAAAGTTAGTGCTGCTACAATTAAAGCTAACACTATCATGATTCCTGCTATAATTGTGAGTAAATTATCATTTTTTTCCTGTTCCTGATGAGAATGAGGATAGACTAGTCGAATATCACCAAGGTCTCTTTCATCCGGATATAGTCTCATGAAGGAATAGTATGTTTTGTAACCCTTTGCTTCTATGGTTATTTCTCCTTCAAAAACATTGTGGTTATCAAATGGAACTTTAAAATGATAAATTCCTTCTAAGTCACTATAGACAACACAAGAATAACCGGACAAATTTATTAAGACTTTAGCTCCACTTATAGGAGCTTGTTTCTCTCTATCGAGAACGCGACCAAGATAATGAATTTCTTGATTATAGAGCATAGTTTTAGGTGAGAGGGAAAGAGGGAGAGAAGAAAAGAGGGAGAAAAGAAGAGAGGAAAAAAAGGAGAAAGAAAGAGAGGGAGAAAAAAGTTAATGCTCAATAACTTTTGTCCCACACTCCCACACTTGTTAATTCATCCCAACTTCCTCGTCTTTCCTCTCTGGTTAAATTTAGGGAGCACTAATCAAGGTGACTCTTTCATGTGAATTGTAAGCAACTTCGGTAATGTAACGATTGGGATCATGTAGCTCAGCAAAAATGTGCTGTGCTGACTGTTCTGCACCAATCTGAGGACTCAAGTCAATTGCTCGGCAAAACACCTGTTGCCATTCCCAGTTGAGAGTTTTAGTTAATCCAAATAAACCAGCACTGATGGGACCAAAGCTAACATTTTGTCCTAATCCAAAGGCTCCATCAAGACGAGTCACAGTGCAAAAACAATTACGTCCAGAATGTGTGGTTTCATTTAGGGATTTTTTCAGGTGTTTTGCTATGAGAAAAACGTGCTTAACAATTGCCTTTTCCTGTTCAAGATAAGGAATTTTGCCGTTGTAGATGACTTCAAATAAGGGATTGAGATGGATGAAGGCATCAATTGAACCATATTGAGTGGAAATGATGGCTAATTGTTGTTGCAGATGTTCCTCACTTAAATCAACAAGATTTACGCGATTGACTCCTGAGGGTAAAGGTGAGTGTTGTGGAACCAGCGATTGAGGAAAACTGAGAACAACGATTTTCCAGCCTTGTTCGGTGAGAAGTTGAGCCAATTTGGAAGTGGTGAGGGACCCATCATCGGTGAGTAAAGCGATGTGCCCCTCTGGTAAGGTGAAATCTAGAAAATCTGGTTGAGGCAGGATTTTCAGTTTGACTTGACGACGCAGAGGATTGTTGTTTGAGTTACCCGATGGGTTGGAGGACTTGTTCAGAGACTTTTTTTTTTCCGTACCAACTAACTTTTGCAGATACTCTACAATTTGACCAATAGTACGCAGTTCTCCCAGTTCTTCTACATTCGGTTTAGGCAAGTTGGGGTACATCTCCTGCATTGTCCCCAAGATTTCCACACGCTTAATGGAGTCAATCCCTAAGTCTGCCTCCATATCCATGTTCAAATCCAACATCTCTACTGGGTAACCTGTTTTTTCACTCGTGATTGCTAACAAGGTTTGACCGAGATCTGTTAAATCTGTGTCTGGTGCTTCTGCTTCTTCAGTAACTGAGACACTTTCGCTCACTAGGGTGGGAGAAGAGATGGGGAACTCAGGTGATAAGGTAATGAAAGAATTCTCAATCTCCACTTGCTCCTGTATTTTTGCATCCTCTTGTATAGAAATCGGAGTTTCTACAGCAATAGATGTCACCGCAACAGATGAAGAAGCAGTCTTTTGCAAACATTCGACAATTTGACCAATCGTGCGTAGTTCTCCCAGTTCTTCCACATTTGGTTTGGGCAAGTCTGGGTACATTTCCTGCATTGTTCCCAGAATTTCCACACGCTTGATGGAGTCAATCCCTAAATCTGCCTCCATATCCATGTTGATATCCAACATCTCTACTGGGTAACCTGTTTTGTCACTGATGATTGCCAACAGGTTTGTGCCCAAATCAGCTACATTTACACTGATATCAGAAGTCGTTGTAGAAGCATCTGTGGGAGCGCTTTCTGTCGCGACTGCTACAGTTTCGGTGATGACAGATGGGGCACCAGATGTAGAAGTATCTGTGGGGGCGGTTTCTGTTGTGACTGCTACAGTTTCGGTGATTACAGGTGAGGAGATGGGGAGGGGGACAACAGATGGGGCATCAGATGTAACGGATAAGTTATTTGTCGGACTTACTGAGAACTCATTCGTACTCACAAAATCCGTTGCTTTGTGTGTCTGCGTTTGAGTACCAATTTCTACAACTGAATGTAGCTGTGCTTCAGTTGCTGGTTTTTGATGAGTAGGAGGAACTGAACTGTCTTGTTTAATAGTTGTTGTATCTAAAGCAATCAGACGTTCACGTTTTTTATTTGCGGCTGTTGTTTCGTCAAGAAACACCACAGGTTGAGTTCTTGGCACCTCAGCATTGACAACCTGTGCATACTCTTGCTGTATGAGTTGCAAAAAGTTTGTGGTGTATTCTACCTGAGTGTTGAGATATTGCTCGTGAACGCGTAGAGTTTCACCTTGTTGAGCGTGAAACTGCATCATACCACGCTCTAAGCTTTCCATAAGAACTGCCTTAAGCTGTGCAGCTTCTTCTGAAGATTTGCTGTTGGCAAACAAAGAATTCTGCTGCTGCATCAGTTGGAAAAAGGTTTTGGCATATTCCATCTGATGGCTGAGGTACTGTCCGTGAACTTGTAAACTGTCGCTTTGATTTTGCTGAAATTGTGTCAGGACGTATTCTAAGCTTGCTAAAACTTGTTGGTAGCTCACGGGTTGATCTGGATTTTTTGGCATTTTCGGCTGTGGAATCGGTTGAGAGGAAGTGGGGGAGTGGAGGGAGTTGGGGGAGTTGGGGGAGTTGGGGGAGATGAGGAAGATTCCAGGTTCTGAATTTTGAATTGTTCCGTTCCCTTATCCTCAATCTTCTCGCTGACGGGAAGTAGGGATTTATTTGTGTGTCCGTTACTTTCTGCAACCGTTGGGGGAGTGGTGGTGATGGTGGTGAGTGTCGCGGAGAGTGATTTGGAGTCAATATGAGCGTTATTTTCAGATGTGTTTGCAGGTAATTTCACTTTGTGTCCATCCTGCAAAGCTTGCTCAAATGCCATTTTTGTTTTTTCTGACACGTAGTTGATGCCATTTAAACGCACGTTCAACCCTTTGCTTTTCTCGGTTGCGGGTATAAGTTGTGGTAGTTGGTAGGGGTCGAGGTTTTTCAAAGACAAACCAGCTACGCGTAATTGGACAACGGCTTCTCTTAGAGAGCGATCGCTATCTTTTTGGCTGCTGGGGTTTAAAGCGACGGTGAGGTGGGGGCGATCGCCTAAAATATCTTTCACCAAACCCGTGAGAATTTTCTTGGGACCAAATTCAACAAAGCAAGAACCACCACACGCATAAATATTTTCAATTTCCTGCTTAAACAGCACCGCATTAGAGATGTGAGTCTCTAGAATTCTAGAGACTTCTGCTGCTTCCTTGGGGTACTGCTTGCCTGTCACATTAGTGTAAACAGGTATTTTTGGATTTTGGAAACTGGTACTCTTGATAGCTTGGGCAAAGGCTTTCTGAGCAAAAGCAATCAGGGGTGTATGGAAGGCTGCTGATACAGGTAACAAAACGGCTGCATATCCTTGCTCTTGTAGAGTTTGCCGTATTTTTGCTATTTCCACTGCAGGTCCTGCTAACACCACTTGACGGGGAGAATTGAGATTAGCAATTGTCACCCGAGGGAAATGCTTGAGAACTGCTTCTACCTTGCCGACTTCTTCTTTGACAGCTAACATCGCTCCTGCATCATAATCAGGATCTTGGGGAGCCGCCATTGCTTGTCCCCTAGCTTTCACTAAGAAGCAGTAATCTTCCTCACTCAAAACACCCGCAGCCCACAATGCTGTGAGTTCTCCAAAGCTGTGTCCTGCAACGAAATCTGCCTTAAATCCAGCTTGTTGCAGTATTTTATATAGCCCTGCACTCAACATCCCAATTGCTGGTTGAGCATATTCTGTACGCTGTAATGCAACAATTTGGGTATTTTTTTCCACTTCCTCAAACACAGGACGGGGAAAAACGATTTCCGACACCGGCTGTAAATTATCTTTGAGCAAAAGGCTATCCATGTAGCCAAAAAGACGCCGCAGAATTGGGAAATTCATCACCAATTCTCGACCCATACCCAAGGATTGAGAACCTTGTCCAGAAAACAAAGCAACAACTTTTCCTGTCAACTCAAGACCAGAAGAACGGTAGTAAATTCCCTGGGGATGCTCCCAAGAGGAATCTGAGGTTCTGGTTTTCAGTAACTCAATACTGATTTGCAGCAATTTGCAAGCCTCAGCACAAGAAGCTGCAACAAATCCAACTCTGGCTGTATTAAGAGGAATGTCTTTTGATTTAGATTCCTCTACAAGCTCCACGTAATTTCTGTTACCATCTTGCGATTGCAATTTACCCAAAATCTGTTCACAGTTTGCTAATAACTGTGCAGGAGTTTGAGCAAACAGCAGCACCTCACCGGGAGTGTTGTGTATACGGTAAGCACGCTCTTGTTCAGCTTCGTATTCTTCCAAGACAACGTGATAGTTTGTACCACCAAAGCCAAAAGAACTGATACCCGCACGTCTTGGTGCTTCCCCTTCAGCACGAATCCAAGGTCTTGTTTCGGTATTTAGGTAAAACGCCGAATTTTGGATATTGAGTTTGGGGTTAGGTTCAGTAACGTTAATTGTTGGCGGTAGTATCTTGTGATGTAGCGCTAAAGCAGTTTTTATTAAGCTTGCAGCACCTGCAGCAGCTTTTGTGTGTCCGATTTGAGATTTCACACTACCAAGTGCAATGTACTGCTTGTGTGAGTTTTCCCCGAAAAATTCTCTCAGTGACCCAAATTCGGTGGGGTCACCAGCCATCGTACCTGTACCGTGCGCCTCCATTAAGGTGATGGTTTCAGGTGAAAAACCTGCATCATCGTAAGCACGCTGTAAGGCTTTGACTTGTCCTTCTTGTCGGGGAGCATAAATGCTTTTATACCGTCCATCGCTGGAGGTGCCAATTCCTTTAATGACAGCGTAAATTTTATCGTTGTCTCGTACAGCATCTTCTAAGCGCTTAAGGACAACCATACCGATACCTTCACCTAGCATCATCCCATCAGACTTAGCGTCGAAGGGTTTGACATTGTCGCTAGGAGAGACAGCAGGTGTTTTGCTGAAACACATATAAGCCATGATGGTGTTGTCAGTATCAACTCCACCAGTTAGCATCATGTCGCAGCGATGTTCTACGAGTTCACTAATTGCCATTTTTAGGGCAGCTAATGAACTGGCACAAGCAGCATCAACGACACAGTTTATTCCGCCTAAATTTAAACGGTTAGCAATTCTGCCAGCAACAACGTTACCTAACATCCCAGGGAAAGCATTCTCATCCCAGTTGACGTAAGCGCTTTTAATTTTCTTGATAATTTTTTGTGTATCCTCATCGGATAAGCCACTGCTTTTAAGCACCTTTTCCCACACGGGATACTCTAACCTGGCGGCAAGTGGTAATCCCAATTGGTTTCCTGCGACACCTAAAATAACCCCAATCGTCTCGCGATTAAACTCGCGGGATGTATTATAGCCAGCATCTTCCATTGCTTCTTTTGCAATGACTAAACTTAAGAGTTGCGCCACATCCGTCACTTCTAAGATGCTAGGAGGAATTCCAAATTCCATTGGGTTAAAATCAACGTCTGGGATAAATCCACCTCTTTTGCAGTAGGTTTTTTCCTCAGGTGTTCTAGGATTAGGATCATAGTATTCTTCTATATTCCAGTGTGTCGATGGAACGTCAGTAATACCGTCAACTTTATTAATAATATTTTGCCAGTACTCTCGTAAGTTTCGAGATTTTGCGAAAAGAGAAGCCATACCAACGATGGCTATAGGATTATCTTGTAATTTTCTATTAATTTTGTTAACGGACAAGGATTTATCAGACATCGTTTTTTTCTCCTCAATAGACTTATACACAGCCTTTTCAAAGTTATTGACCTGGGCTTCCAATTCCGCAAACGCAGTATCAATTGAATAAGCAGACATAGAACATAGACTAATTGTGAGTAGTGTGTTTTGTGTAACTACAGTGATTTATGTGGCGAGTCAAAAAAGGACTATTTCCTATTTTCAGCAGCTATTCTATCTGCAAACAGTAAAAGATTCAGTTCCAATCAACACCACATAACAATTCAAAATTCAAAATTCAAAGTATGCCTTACGGGCACGCTGCGCGTTCGCCTCTGGCGTGCGCTTTGCGCATACAAAATGAATGAAGAAAATCAGTGTTAGCAATTGGTCTAGCCCCTAGTTATATGCACTTCTTTTAGCGTGACAGCTTAAGAGATACAATCCCGGAGAGTTAATGCTCTTAGGCTTCTCGGAGATTTTGGCAGTATCACAGCAATTTTTCCTAAACATGCTATACAATGCCTGACTCCTGATGTTGTGGTAGTAGATCGATCACATTATTGAAACTTGTAAAATAGTCCTGTAGTGCGTTAGCTGCAGAACCCGTAAATTCGATCCATTCAGAAGGCAAGTGATTCTGAGGATTTTGAGAAATTGTTTCCGACTGAGACAATGTAAACTTGGGAGTAGCTATGAGGACAGAAACGCTTTTTTCTCCAGAGCTAGTTTGATGATTGAGTATAACTGCGGCAACGTAGCTGGTGTTAATAACAACGTTCTCTATCTTGATAAATCCCATGGCCAGTTTAAACGTTCAAGATAATATATTCTATGGAGTTTGACAAATCAAATTTGACAAATCCGTTACCGAAAAAACACCCCTCTCAATCCGAAGAAATGGAAAAGATGAAACATAAGTGCATGAGCACCACGTGATAGCAGGCAGAGCATTTTTTATGTTTCATTTTTCGTTAACTCAATACTTATTACCTGGAAGCATGATAATTAATAAAAAGACTAGCATAAACCAAAAAAAATGAATAGTTCGTTTTTAGCAATTTGAAAAATCCAATTGATTTTTTGCATACATAAAGTTTTTCAAACATCAAAAAGTATAGGTGCTTACTATTGTTTAGCGTTTTTTAAGTTATTTCTTAAGGTTTTTAGATAAAATTTGTTTTCAGGAAGCAATTACAGCGGTTTTCATATGAATAGACCTATCTGATAGACATTTGAGATATTGGTGAGCAGTCCGTTGCGGGGGTTCCCCCCGTTGTTCGCATGATTGCGTCTCCCTTTGGGAGAAGGAACTGCTCACCCTCCGGGTGAGCAATGCCCACCTTATAGAAAACCGTTGTAATGTATTTTTTTTTAATTCATGGGCGATTTAACAAATGCATACACTAACAGAATAGTTTGATAAGAACATGACAGTTCTTGTAATTTTTAGCTGCTCTTTTCAAAACAGGCATTCATCAGAAAATCCCACAAACCTTGGGATGAAAACCGCTGCAAGCGTTAAGCGTTCCCTATTTTCAAGCTAGGTTGGTTTGAAGTGAACCAAACCAACCCAACTTTATAGTTCAGATGATTCGGTTTTTGAAGCTGACTTACCAGTCCACTCTTGCCAGCGCATAATTCCGCGACTGATCAATTCTGGATTCTCACCTCCAATAAAACAGGTACGTGCCATCCTTTCACAACCAATCAGAATTTCACCGTGTCCCATAAATGGGGCAATGACAAAATTATTTGGATTTGTATACATATTTAGTAAGTAAGCAACTATTCCCTCCACTCCTTCTATATGAATTGGTATCTGTGGCTTGGATATTGATTGGCGCGAAAAAAGACCTACATACAAATTGTTAAGGACTAATTCGTATTGAAATGGCATAGATGTGCGACTGCAAAAATTATAAATGTTACCCTCGGAGCGTAGCACAGCGACAATTCTAGCTTCATTTATTAAGTAATCATGATTCCAACTCGGGGAAAGAGTCGCAATGGCTAGAGCCGCATTACCAGGAAGCAGGTTTGTAAATTGTTTACCAGCAGTATCTCCACAATAAACGAGATGCTGTTGATTGAGTATCCATTCGTCACCAACATTAACCCAAGGCTTACCTTGCCCAACTGTTGCTTTTCCTGCTTGATGCTCCTCAACTAAAGATTTCGCTTTCTTTGCAGCCAACTTAGCTTCTCTCTTTGCCATAGCAATTTTAAAGGCTTGCAACTGTAACTCTTGTTGCCTAAGTCGCGATTGTGCCGCTATTTTAGCTTGCTGTTGGGCTTCTTGCTTATCTTTTTTAGCCTGAGCTAACTCCAAACTTTGTTCTGCTTGTTCTGCTAAAGTACGTTCTTTAGTCCCCGCTCTAGCTATCCTGAGCAGTTCCGTTTTTATATCAGCGATGGGCGTACCTTTGATTTTCTCTTTGACTTCTTGGTGAATATCTTTGGCTATCTGCTTATCGTGCTGCAAGCTACGCTCGCTGTATCCAATTTCTTTGGCAAACTCTAAATTCGTTTTGGCAGGTGGTGAAATCATTTCACGACCTTTGAGGGTATGTTGGTTATCCCCTGCTTTGGCGATGAGTCCGAGTCTGTCCAAAATTTTCTGGCGTTCCAATAGCATTTCTGCTCGCTCTAGAGGTTTTAACTCATTGCGGATAAAGTTCTCGTCAATCTCCGCCAAACGCGCTTGATCAGCATCTTCGTAATCAACAATATTACACTCGATTTTTTCTAAACCAAGGAGCCGACAAGCTGTCAGACGGTGTAGCCCAGCAATCAAGTTCAGTTTTCGGTCTACTGTGATCGGGTTCAATAGACCATTAGCCTGAATTGATTCTTTCAACTCCTCAACTTTGTCGCCGTTGATTGGACGGCGGTTATGACCTATTTTAATTTGGTCTATGGGTACTGACTTTATAGGCATAATTACTGCTCTTTAGTGTTGTCAGCGAAAACACTAACAATAAGATATCGCTAGTTTATTTAATCAGTACTATCAAAAACAGAAATTTCATAAGAACTTTGATAAAAATGTTTTATGTCTGTCCACTGTGCTGATAGTCATATAAAGAATAAAGTATAAATTGGATGGTGAATCGTAAATTTCACGGATTGCTCCAAAACACGGAAGAAAGCTGTTGAACAAATTAATATTTTTGAATGAGACCGCCACGCTCCGCTCGCGGCGCTACGCGTTTTGGATTTTTGAGAATGATATCTGTATATTCATTCTTACTTCATTTTTAAACCTTTGTCTTTTATCATGATTGATTGCTCTTAGTAGGCTAGGCTTAAAATTACGGAAGTTAATCGCCATAAGAAAGTTCCCTATTTTAGCATTTGAGTTTTATGCTTGTGCGCGAAAGGCAGAAGCTACAGTAATTTTCAGGTATATAGACTACGTTTTAAACACAGAGGAAGTGAGAGAGTGAGAAAGGGATAGATATAGTGAAATCAATTGAAAAACGTTCTCAGATTTTTCTTATGTTTGTATTTTTGACAACAATCTTTTCTCTACACTCTGTTCTCTAAAACTTTAACAGAGTAAAAAAAATGCGATGAAATATATAAATTTTCTGTTGACAATATAAAAGTTTTTTGCGAGTATGGAAGACAGGTTTTTGTAAATTAGATATAACGTCGCTTCGTGTTACTTGAGACTGAGATCTCTCAAATACTATCTTTAGGTCTTTAAAGTCATTTATCCAATAGAAATATTGGATAAAATAGTGGATTTCGATGTAACAATACAATACATTTTACTACCGACATAGTTATTCTGGGTCGTTTTGTTCTAAGCAATTACGTAGAAGAGTTTATAAAAGTTATTAAGACTTTTCCAGTCAAAAATATCAGAGCTATGCAGGAAAAGTTCTCTTGAAAAATTTTCATATCTATTTACGGCAATCAATAGATGTAGGTATTTAGACTAATCTTCAACATGACACAATTGAGATGAAAGATGGCAACAGAAAAAGGAAGTCAGTTATACACCAAACCCACCTATCGGTGGCCAATTTTATTAGCAGCTCTTGTTGCTTCAGCAACGGGACTTGTATTATTTCATAATTTAGCAAGAAGATCCAACCTTCACACTCAGGCAGTAAAAGCGCCAAAGACGGCCCCAGCAAGGATTGTCAGAGTTGCTGTGACTGGGTTAGGACGTTTGCAGCCTCAAGGTGAAGTTACTAGATTGTTTGCTCCTAGCTCACTCTCTGGTGTCCGAGTTGAAAAAATGTTGGTCAAAGAAGGAGATGAGGTTCGCAGTGGACAGGTTGTGGCTTTATTAGAAAGTTATGCTCGCGCTAAAGCCGCTCTACAACAAGCTTCAGACAAAGTTCAAATTGCTCAAGCTCAACTGGCGCAAGTGAAAGCTGGAGCTAAAACAGGAGAGGTAGACGCTCAAAAAGCGGCGATCGCTCGCTTGGAATCACAATTAAAAGGAGATACGGCGACTAAGCGAGCGACAATTACTCGTTTGCAGGCTGAATTAGAAAATGCTCAAACCGAAAACAATCGATATCAGCAACTCTACAACCAAGGAGCCATTTCTGCTTCCACAGCAGACAGCAAGCGTTTGCAACAACAGACAGTGCAACAGCAACTGACAGCAGCTCAAGCAGATCTTAATAGCACTGTCAACACAATCAACGATCAGCTTAGGGAGGCAAAAGCCAAACTGGGGAGTATCAAAGAAGTACGTGTTGTCGATGTTAAATTGGCAGATGTTCAAGTCCAAAGCGCTATCACTGCCGTCCAACAAGCAAAAGCAGACTACGATTTAACGTATCTCAAATCTCCCATAGATGGAAGAATTTTGAAAGTTCACGCCAAAACAGGAGAAGTGAGCACTAATGAAGGGATTGTTGACATAGGCAAAACATCTCAAATGTATGTAGAGGCAGAAATTTATCAGACTGATATTAGCAAAGTCCGTATCGGTCAAAAAGCGACCATCACCAGCACTGCGTTCTCCAAAAAAATAAAAGGAACCGTAAGTGAAATTGGTTTGCAAGTTGACAGACAAAATATCCTCAGTGTCAATCCAGCAGCAGATACAGACCGCAGAATCATTCAGGTGAAAATCCGTATTGATGATCCAGCAGATAGTCAAAGAGTCGCAGGTTTAACCAATTTACAAGTGGATGTCGCCATTCACATTCAGTCAACAGTGAACAATCATCAGTGAACAGTGATAGCTGATAACTGGAACTGATTATTGCTAACTGATAACTGATATAGGAATCTGGTTTGATTTGGTGAATTGACTCGTGGAGGTAGGGAACAGGGAACGCTTAACAGGGAACGCTTAACAGAAAGTGTACCTAGCTTCGCAAAAATCAAATATGAGTCCTATAACTGAGAACTGTATTAAAGGCTGGAATCATGGCTGTTAAAATTCCTTTGGCATGGCTGCAACTTGTCCGAAACAAATTTCGTTCTCTTGTGGCTGTCGCCGGTATTGGTTTTATTGTAATTTTGATGTTTATCCAACTTGGTTTCCAAGATGCTCTTTATACCAGCGCAACCCAAGTGCATCGACATCTCCAAGGTGATTTATTTTTAGTCAGTTCTCAATACAAAGCATTAACAGCAAATCAAAGCTTTTTCCGGACTCGCTTGTATCAAGCTTTGGGGTTTAATGGAGTCGAGTCTGTCAGTCCTATGTATATAGGATTTGCGAAATTGAAAAATCCTGTTAACGGTCAAAAATACTCAATATATGTTATTGGCTTTGAACCAGGAAAGCCTGTTATGGATCTTCCAGAAATTGAGGCAAATTTAGATAAAATTCAAATCCCTGATGTTGTGCTTTTTGACCGTAATTCTCGACCAGAATTTGGAAATATTGCTGAAAGATTTGAAAAAGAAAAGACAGAACAATTTATTGAGATTTTTCCGTTTAACTCATTATCTGGTTATAGAGTGAGAGTGGGTGGCTTGTTCAGCTTAGGTTCCTCGTTTGGGGTAGATGGAAATTTAATTGTCAGTGACTCTAGCTTCTTGAGAATATTTCAAAATAGCCGTCCATCAGAAATGATAGATATAGGTGCAATAACCCTTAAGCCTGGTGTTAATCCACAAAATATTCAGCGAGAGTTACAAGGTAACTTAGCTAATGATATCTTGGTTTTTACTCGTCAAGAATTTATTGACTTTGAAAAAGAATATTGGGCTAACAGAACACCAATTGGTTTTATCCTGAATCTCATGTTATCAATGGCTTCAGTCGTTGGTATCGTTATTGTTTATCAAATTCTTTACAGTAATATTGCCAATCAATTAATTGCTTATGCAACTTTAAAAGCTATAGGCTACGCAAACAATTATCTATTTAACGTTGTCTTTCAGCAGGCTATCATATTGGCAGTTTTAGCTTATATACCTGGATTTATATTTTCTTTAGGTTTATATAATTTTGCGATGCAAGTCACTAAATTACCAATAATGATGTCTGTGAACAATGCAATCATCGTCTTCATGTCAACAATATTAATGTGTATCATTTCTGGATCACTAGCTGTTAACAAGCTTCGCTCTACAGATCCAGCAGAGATTTTTTAGCATTAGACTTCTCCAAAAATCGCTATGAAACCTTTACCGCGCTTGCACTAAAAATGATTTTTGAAGAGGTCTATTAGTCATTAGTTATTTTTCGTTTGTCAATATAAATGAATGCCACTTGCACTCCACGAGGGGGAATCCTCCAACAGAACGTAACGCGGTGGCTGCTAATGACGAAAGATTAGTGCTTAAAAAGGACTCCAGTTTTTCATTACAATCCTCTATCTTTTATCCTCTATGAACCTGAACAACAAAACTCTCCTCATCACTGGAATTAGCGGATTTATTGGCTTGCGTGCTACTGAACTAGCTATGGCACAAGGGATGAAGGTTTGTGGATTACAAGATTCTTCAGATAAGAATAAAAAAGCACAAAACTTGGGTGCTAAGGTGATTTATGGCAGTGTCACTGATCCGACTGCTGCTCAAAAGGCATGTCTTGGAGTAGACATAGTTTTACACACAGATGAACTGGCTAAAGAAGGTGGTTCACTCGATAAATTTCGTGAGAGAAATGTTGAGGGAACAGTTAACATAGCTAAAGCTGCTAAAAATGCTGGAGTGAAAACTTTTGTTCATCTCTCAAGCGTTTTAGTTTACGGTTTTAACTATCCTGACCGCATCACAGAAGATGGACCATTACGTGGTGAAGATAATCCTTACTGTCAAACAAAAATAGAAGCTGAAAAAGCACTTCTAGAACTGAACGATCCTGGCAATTTTGGCATCATTATTATTAGACCAGGAGATGTTTACGGACCTGGGAGTATTCCCTGGACAATTCGACCACTTATGATGATGAAGCAAAAATTATTTGCATATGCTAATGATGGTCGAGGAGTCATTAATCATGTGTACGTTGATAACCTGATTGATGCTATCTTTCTTGCTATCGAAAAAGAAGCATACGGGGAAATCTTCAACGTCACTGATGGGCAAGAAACAACTTGGAAAGAATATTTTACACACTTAGCAGAGGTAGCAGGTTTAGCCGCACCCTTTTCTTTACCAAAAGATGAACTGAAATTATTTCTCAAGTTGCGCTATCAAGGACAAAAACTTTTTCGCAAAGAAGCCGATCTTCTACCAGAAGTTGTAGATTTTATGACTCGCCCTTACGCGTATTCAATTGCGAAAGCACAAAACCGGTTAAATTATCAACCAACAATTGATTTGAAAGAGGGTATGCGGCTGACACAGGAATGGCTTAAAAAAACAGACCTTCAAAAATTTGTTCAATAAAGTTGTCGGGCAATACTTTACTTTTTACTCCAGACTCCAAACAACAAGAAGTTTCTCCATAAACTTCTTGTTAAGCAACAACTCTCATATCTCACGGAATCTCTGCATCCTTTTTTTATGACCAATAACCAGCCAAGATTGAGCATTGGACTGCCTGTATACAATGGTGAGAAATTTTTAAAAGAAGCCATAGATTCACTTTTGGCTCAAACATTTGAAGATTTTGAGCTAATTATCTCAGATAATGCATCTACAGATAAGACTGAGGAAATTTGTAGAGCATACGCTGTTAAAGATAAACGCATTCGTTACTACCGTAACGAAAAGAATATCGGCGGCGCCTGTAATTTTAATCGTGTGTTTGAATTGTCTTCAGGTGAGTACTTCAAATGGGCTGCCCATGATGATCTGCATGCTCCAGATTTTTTGATGAAGTGCATTGAGGTACTTGACCAAGATCCTACCCTTATCTTGTGTCATTCCAAAACTTATTTCATTGACGAACACGGTAAATTCCTACAAAACTACGATATTCAACTCCAGACAGATTCACCAAAGCCACACAAGCGTTTTCATGAGCTTCTTAGTAATTACCTCTCTTACCAAACTTACGGGGTGATACGCGCAAGCGCCCTCAGAAAGGCACCACCTATAGGTAGTCATGGTGCTGCAGACGCCATTTTCTTGTTAAGACTTGGTCTGCTTGGACGGTTTTATGAAATTCCTGAATACCTATTCTTTGCTAGAAGCCATTCACAACAATCATTGAGTCTGTATTTTCCAGATTATTTGTCGTTTACTAACAATAATCCGCAATACTCATTGAGTATGCTGCCTGATTTCTATGCCTATACAGTGTGGTTTGATTCCTCTAAAAAAGGGAAAATTCTGTTTCCACATTGGAGAATCTTTTGGGAGTATTTGCTCTCCATATGGTATGTTCCACTCAATTACCATGAGCGAATATGTTGCCATGTAAGTTTGCTAAAAAAGCTAAAAGGAACAGAATATCTTTTGATAAAAGACCTGCTTCTAGCGGCTCAAGTGTTCTCTAAACGTTTGCAAAGAAAATCAATACAAGAACAGGCAAGCTTTTTTGGAAATTAACTTAATTCCATTCTAATATCAAGTCTGTAACTGGCGATATACAGGCTTGATATTACAGACAGAAGCTATTTATACCGCAATACAGTTAGTGCTGAAACCAAAACTGTTACCAAGCAATGTAGAGCACATAAATGCTACGTCTCTACACATTACTTCTCAAGACAAAGGTAAAAGAACTTATTGAAAATTATGCTTAGAATATTTAAAGCCAACACTTTCTTTCTCGCTATCGTAGCAAGCATCAGTTTAATTAGAACAGTGAATGCAGAATCCACTGCAACACTCACTGTCGTAGTTAATGGGCTACATCACAAAAACGGTCAAGTTTGCCTAAGAGTATACTCCGGTGAAAAAGGATTTCCTGATAGTAATACCAGTGAAGTACAAAGTGGCTGCACTAAGATAACAGGAAGTTCTGTGAAGAAGCAGTTCTCAGGCTTGAAGCCAGGAACTTATGCTGTCGCCGTTGTTGATGACGAAAATGGAGACCACAAACTAAACAAAGACTTTTTCGGTATTCCAAAAGAAGGATTTGGTATTTCCGAAAATCCTACTGTATCAATAGCAACGGGTACACCAAAGTTTCGCGATGCGAGTTTTCTGCTGAAACAAAATACAACCATCAATATAGTCATGAAATATTCGCTCGACCCATAAAACATCAAATTCCACTGAACAGTTATCAGTGATTTGAAGCTAACGCTGTTAACTGTTTACTGATAACTGTTCACTGAATAAAAAACTACACCGAATTATGAAAGAGTTGGCGATATTCCTGTCTAAGTCTTTACTGGGCTGGTTGGCTATTCAGGTATGTTTTACGGTTGTTTTTTTGTTGTACCTGCGCTTATCCCAGAAAAACTCATTACCAGACGAGCAATTGCCCAAAACTGCGGTTATTCTCTGTTTACGCGGAGCTGATCCGTTTCTGACTCATTGCTTGCGATCGCTACTGAACCAGAACTACCCACAATATGATTTAAAGCTGATCGTTGATAGTCACGAAGATCCGGCTTGGAAAATTGCTACTGATACCATCCGTGAGCAAAAAGCGACCAACGTCCAAATCAGTCCTTTGAGGATAGCGCGCCAAAGTTGCAGTCTCAAATGCAGTTCCCTAATACAAGCTGTCTCGGAGTTGGACGATTCCTACAAAGTCGTTGCCCTAGTAGATGCTGATACAGTCGTCCATCCCAATTGGTTGCGTGAATTAGTCAGCCCTCTAGCCCATCCCAAAGTCGGGGCGACAACGGGTAACCGTTGGTACCTGCCGACAGGTAGATATTGGGGGTCTTTGGTGCGGTACGTAGGCAATGTATCTACAGTGGTGCAAATGTACTTGTTCCGAATTCCTTGGGGTGGTACTTTGGCTGTGAAAACAGAACTACTTCACCGAACAGAACTGCTAGATAAGTGGGGGCAAGCCTTCAACGAAGATACCATGATCCGCAAGGTCTTGGAAAAACATGGGATGCAAGTCAAGTTTGTGCCTTCTCTAATAATGCTCAATCGGGAAGAGTGCGAATTACCGAGCTTAAGATACTCGCTAATGCGCCAACTACTGTCGGCTCGGCTTTATCACCCTTTGTGGTTGGCTGTAGTTAGTGATGTTGTTTCCAGCATACTGATGCCTACTCTCGTCATAGTGTTGTTTCTGGTGGCGTTGTTGAGCGGAGAATGGAATATTGCAGGTTTGTCGTTTGGCTGCTTTAGCATTTATACGGTGGGATTACTCCTAATGATGTTGACATTGGAGCAAGGGGTACAGCAAGTGATTCGCAAACATGGTGAGCCGATGACAAAATTGTCAGCTCTAACAGTAGTGAAAATGCTAATAGCGATTCCTTTGACACAGTGGGTTTATGGGTTAGCGATGGTATCATCCCTAGGGATGCGAAAAGTCAACTGGCGTGGCGTGACTTATCGAATCAAAAGTCCTTGGAACATCCGCCTAGTTGAATATCGCCCTTATCAGGTTTCAAATCGAGCTGATAATAGTAAGGTGTCTATATGACATCAGCTCATATTTCTTACAACTTGTTTCTATACCATCTCTAACAATCCCTCTTGTCGTGAAATCACTGGTGTATAACCCAGTTCCCGTCGTGCTTTGCTATCATCTACTGTGACTTGGGACCCGATCATAGACAACCCTGTTCGGGTGATTGAAGGTGAACCTTTAAGCTTTAACAGATCCCAAATCCTCTCTAAACTCCATGCTAATGTCCAGGCTAACCAACGTGGTATGCTGAGTCTACCTGGTTCAACTCCTTGAGTACGTGCATACTCTGTAATAAAGCTTCGAAATTCCACAGGCGAACCATCAGTAATGAAGTAAATTTCACCACCCTTTCCTCGTTCTGCCACACAAATCAGCCCTTCACACAAGTTTTTTACGTGACAGGTAGAAGTCAGATAGCGACCTCCGGAAATCCAGGCAAACTCTCCATTGCGCATAGCTTTAACAAAGCGTGGTAACAATGTGGTGTCTCCTTTTCCCCACACAAAACGCGGACGAACCACCACTGTTGTGAGTTCAGCTGAGTTTGCTTCAATGACCTTTGTTTCTGCGATCGCTTTAGTCAGTGGATAAGGACCTAATGGTTTTACAGGACGAAGTCGAGTTTCATCAGCATTAATGATTGCTTTTCCTCCAATCAATACAGCTTCGCTACTCACATAAACAAGGCGTGATACACCTGTTTCCCTTGCTGCAGCAATGACTTGTTCTGTGCCATTTATATTAACTTTCTCGAACTCTTCTAAAACTCCCCAGTCATCTACCTTTGCCGCTGCATGAAAGACAACTGTACATCCTTCCATCCCAGACTTCAGTACCTCGAAATCATTAATATCTCCAAAGATTGGAACAGCACCACAGGACTTGAGTATGTCAATTTCAGTCTCCCATTTTACCAACGCCTGTACTTCAACTCCCTGTTGCACAAGAGTGGTTATTAGGTTGCGACCAACAAACCCCGACCCACCAGTCACAAACACACGCATTCGTTTGTCTCCTTAGTTTTACTACGTTTACTGTTCAAGCCTTTTTCAAAAAAACTATACAACTTGAACACAAGGAAAAAAGCGTACTTTCTAAGATGTACAAAATACGCAGAAAATATCTAATCTTGCCAGCTTTTCACTTAGCTTTTGATGAGTTTGTAATGGTATTCAAAGTGCTAGTTCACTTTTTTAAATTGGGTAGGTAAGTGAAGCACTATAGTCGCTTCCTTTATCTTCTTTTAGAAGCTCTTCGGTGCTTAGAAATTTCTTCACCAACCTACATTAACGCTCGTTGCAGTGAGTATGTGGAGTCGTCACCTTTTGCTTTATCTATCCTCTTAACACTTAGTGTACGAATTTTACCAAACATTCTAAAACATATACACTTGCTAAAAATAAGGAGCAATAAACAGTCATCTTTAGTTGATATGAGCCAGATTCACTCTAACATAGAATTTCTTAATTTCTAGGATATTTTATATATCATTTTAGTATGACTATCACTGAAAAAATACTACATTGACAACAAGCAAATTATTTATTTCTGTAACAGAGGAACATTAGTGAGGTTTTTATACAAACTAGAATTTGATAATTTTGTTGCAGATTCATCAGTTATATTTGCAATAAAATATAAAATAGCAGTCAACAGCATAAATTGAATTGACTCACAATCAGTAAAATAGATAATCAATGAAAATTGGTATTTCTGAAAAGGGCTGGAAAGAAGATATCCAGAGTTAATGATGAGACTTTAACTTTCAAACAATAAAAATAGCAGCTATCATGAACTGCAAACCACCGGACACATAAAAATTTATCTTCTTTTTTCTGTGTTCTGAGTTGGTGGGTTCTGAGTTGATGTAGAGTGCAAGGGCGCAGCCCGTTCTATTTTCAAGTCAGGGTTAGTAAAAACAGAAAATATTTTCTGCTTACTAATAATCTCTCGCAATGCGTAAATCCTAAATTTATCTGGGCTATTGCTGATAACTGTACTTCTGTTGGACACCAGTTTTTAGCTTTGCAAAAATACAAAAATACATAGAAATTATGAACAAGGAACCTCTTCGCATTGCGGTTTTTACAAGCTTGTATGCTCCTTTTTTAACAGGAGTTTCTGTAGCAGTACACCAGCGGGTTCGTTGGTTGTTACAGCAAGGACATGAAGTCTTTCTTATTCACCCTCAAATCAACGACCAGTATCCCAAATCTGTGAGCAATCGTCCCATGCCAGGGATAGAAGAGTTAAAAGCTTTCCCTAATTTTTCTGATTACGCATTTCCCACACAGCCGCTAATATTTTACAAGTCTCTTCCACAACCATTACACTATCGGCATTGGAGTGATACTAAGTTATTAGAAAAGTTCCAGCCTGATATTATAGTCGTTGAAGAAGCGGCACAAATCAGAGGATTTTACTCACTTTATTTACAAGGTTACGGTCGTCCAATTGGGAGTGAATACGCAAAGCGAACAGGTACCACGATAATATCTCTGTTTCATACAGATATTGTTGCTTATATCGAATATTACTTAGGAAATCAGTTTTTCAGCTTGATTAGTCCGATCATTCCCTTTTTGATTAAGCAGTTCAGCGAAGTTTATGATGTCAATTTCTTTTCTTCCCGAGAACAGCTTGCTAAGTACCAAGAAATGAAATCTCAACGTAGTGAATATCTCCCTTACCAAGGAGTTGATTGTCAAAAATTTAATCCAGCAAACATCTGTTATAACCCTATCCCCAACGATAACCGACCAACCCTTCTTTTTGTCGGACGCATTACCGCAGAAAAGAATGTTACCCAACTTATAGACGCATATCCACTCATCGCTGCCAAAATTCCTGATGTCCATTTGGTCATTATTGGAAGTGGTCCTTATGATGCAGAAATCCGCAAGCGTGCTGAAGAGTTTAAATCAGGTGTGACTGTATGGGGCGAGTCCCACGGAACAGAACTTTTAGGCTGGTATGCTCGTGCAGATGTTTTTGTCAATCCCTCACTCACTGAAAACTTCTGCACATCAAATAACGAAGCATTGGCTTCTGGTACTCCTGTTGTTGCTGCTATTGCACCCTCAACCTCAGAGCAAATCAAACCCGGTTTTAACGGCTTGTTAGCCCAACCAAATAACTCAACTGATTTTGCTGACAAGGTGATTTCAATTCTTGAAAATCCTGACCTCAAAGAAGAAATGTCTCAACACGCTCGCTTCTCTATACTTGAATTTGATTGGTCTGCCTGTATGGAGAAGTTTGAGAATAAACTTTATGAGCTTGTTGGAGTACGTAAACAGCTATAGGAGTACGAGACGGCAACGGAACCTCACCCTGCCCTATCGGGCATCCCTCTCCGCGAATTCGGAGAGGGAAAGATTTTTGCTACGCAAAAAGCGAGGGTGAGGTTTTGAGCGAGATGTGTGTACACACAAGCCCTCTCTACCGCGAAGTTTGCCCAGATATTTTTTGAATTTGCTGGGTGAAGTATGTTTGGTCAGAGTTTAATTGTTGTGCGATCGCAAGACCTTTTTGAAAAGCTGTTAATGCTTGTGGATAGTCTTTGCGTTGCAAATGAATTTGCCCAATTTGGTCATAAGCACTCATTAAACCGTAAAAGTTGACGGCTTGCTCCTGTGCTTGTACAAGAATTTGGCTGGCTTGCAAAGCCTCTTCTACTTGTCCTTGAGAACGATACAGTGGAATTAACTTTTGCAAAACTTCACTAGCACGAATATATTGCTGTGATTGCCAAGCTATGGTATACGCTTCTTTGTAATTCTTGAAAGCTTCTTGTAGGAAGCTGGGATTTTCTCGTGCCAAAGATTCGTAGTCTAAGCCAATAGATTGCTTTAATGTTGCTAACTCCACAGGGTTGTTTTGGCGTTGGTAGATTTCTGCTAGCTTATTACGTATCTTTATTGATTGCTCTGGTTGTTTTAATTGCTTGTAAATGTAAGCAAGTTGTTGTAAGTATGATATTTCGTTGGCAGAATCGTTTTTAGAGTCACCAAAAGTAAGCAATTTCTCATAAGTCCCTGCTGCTGATACGTAATCAAACCAACTTAAATGTAATTCTCCAATCGTCTTTAGGGTGTCTACTTCTGCTACAGTATCTCCTTGCTGTCGCACGGCTGTCAAAACTTGGTCATAAACTTGCAGCGCCTCTCTAGGCGATCGCACTTGTTGGTAAGCTTGACCTATGGCTCGCAACAGTTGTAAATCTATCGTGTTTTCTATTGTATTTTGGGCGATCGTGTTTTGGGATTTTGTTTTTTGGGATTGCGCCTGTTTTTGAATAGCTTGCAATCGCTGTGTGATGTACTGCACTTCTTGGCGATTGTTTTCTCTCCAAGCAATTTCACCCACTCGCGACAGTGCTTGCACCTCAGCTAATGAACCCAAAAAGCGACGCAAGCGCAACTCTCGATTCCAGATATCGAATGCTGTTATCTTGTCTGCTGCTTGTAGTGCCGCTGTAGCTTGCTGATTGAGCTTATCTAGCGCCGCCTCCAAATTTTGACTTTCTTGCAAAGTCAGCGGCTGCTTATCTTTTGGTTAACGTGGTAGTAGTGGGTCAGGTGTGGTAATCTCTAGCGGATTCGGGGGAAATTTATCTGGCTGTTGAGGCTTTGTGCTCGCTGCTAATGTTAGCGAATTGCAAAACAGACAGAATGTAGCAGTCGCAGTAATGGTAACACTTAAGCGTCGTAGCATGGACATTTTACCTTTTCGTCGGATCACAAAGGGACAAGGGAGTTAACAATTCAAAATTCAAAATTCAAAATTCAAAATTCAAAACTCAAAACCACTTAAGTTCTGATCGCCGTAAGCCAGCGATCAGACTTCTCTCAAAATTTGCAATCTTCCTCTACCTGACGAGAGTCAGCAAAAAATTCTCCTGAGAAAACAGTCAACTACAAGCTATACAATACTTTCTAATACAATTTATATTTATCCAGCTACACATTGGTAGCTTTCAATACCAAGTAGCTTGGTTGACCCAATTCAAAATCTGGAATTCAAGATTGGTATAATGACTCATTCTACTGATATTGCCACGTTAGCCCGTTGGATGGCAGCAGATTTTAGCAATCAAGAACAAGCTATAGAAAACCCGCCTTTTTATGCCCACATCCGTGTTTGTATGCGTCCTGTGTTTTTGGGGTTATCATCAGGCGTGAGTTTGTTTCTTGAACAAGCTTATGACTACATCATCAATGACCCCTATCGTTTGCGGGTGTTGAACTTCATAAACGCAGAAAACCATATTATTTTGGAAAACTATACTGTCAAAGAAGAACAACGGTTCTACGGTGCATCCCGTAACCTTGAGCGCTTGAAAACTCTCAGCGCCGACGATGTGGAAATAATGCCAGGCTGCAACATGATTGTAGAGTGGACGGGTCACAGCTTCAAAGGCAAGGTAGAGCCGGGAAAAGGTTGTATCGTGTTTCGCAATAATAAAAAGACGTATCTTGACAATGAATTTGAAGTCAATGAAGAAAAATTGATTAGCCTTGACCGAGGACGCGATATAGAAACCGATGAGCATGCTTGGGGGTCGATCGCTGGACCATTTTACTTTTTCCGTCGGGCTAATTTTGCAGATGAAGTGAAACTCACTCCTGAGTCGGAGAGTGCTAACTCCTGAGTGAGTGCAAAAGCACCTTTGAATAAAGGTTAGTGTTGAGTTTTGAGTTTGGAACGACATCCAATCACTTGGAACTTAGCACTTGGACATTCCTGTGATATGCTAGTTGCTGCCAAATTCACGCTGACTCTAACTTTCACACCAAAGGTTGTAATTGGTCATGAGTTAAACTATAATTGATTAGCACTGAATGCATATAGCTATTCAAAAGCTCATATAAAAAGCAGTGCAATTTGTCAAGTGCAAGTAACTGCACAGGCGGCGACATAGCCAAGTGGTAAGGCAGAGGTCTGCAAAACCTTTATCCCCCGGTTCAAATCCGGGTGTCGCCTTTAAGTTTTGTACATTAACTGATTTCCTGTGATTGTTAATAAATTAAGTGTCAAAGTTATGTATAGACATGTTAAGTGACCTTTAATTTGTTAACTTTCACCAAATACTGTATTTTTTCGATTTCTGGGATTTGACAGATAAATAGTCAATCTCCTAGTTTAGGACAGATAATTTGTTAAATACTGGTTTTTCGATTAAGCGATCGCCTCCTATCCTTCCTTCTGAAGAACATTATATTAAAGCAAAGCGCCAAGTGCTGCGATACCTTAAATCTGATAAAAAACCTAAGTACTTGTCAAATCGGGAACGGTGGCATTTAGCGCAACTTAGAGTGGGAAAGACACCTGAAGAATGGGGATATCTGGATCACGGTTATGAAGCGTTAACAGAGCCAACATTAACATCGTTTCTCCTGAATGGAGAACCACTAGCACATATTACAAGGAATAGTTACGGTCTGCTTTGCCTCAACTCACCCCAAGTAATGTTTGTTGACATTGACCTTGTTCCTTCAATCTCTCCAATCAGAATTCCTGTAAAACCTGGTTTAAAATTTAACGACTGGTGTGAAGTGCGGATAGTTCCAACTTCTGGATGTTTCGTCATAGAAATTGTATACGAAATTCCTGACAAGGAGGAATTTTTCTGTAGCCTTAATCCAGAATTAGCTGCGTCTATTGATATAGGGTTAGACAATCTTGCAACGATTGTTTTTAATGAGCCGACGATACAACCAATAGCAGTTAAGGTAAACCATTAAAGGCTGCTAACCAGTTATACAACAAGCAACTGGCAAAGTTTAAAGGTTTCTTGCCTTAGGTTGTGAGAACTTCTAGGCGTATCCAAAATATTGTTCTTAACCGCAATAATTTTGTTGATAGCTATTTACACCAGTCAACAAAAATGATAGTTGACAAATGGTAAAAAACGGTTGCACCGTTGTAAATATAGGTAAAAATAAACAGTGGAAAACCTCTGTTAATCTTGGTAAGAGAAACAACCAAAACTTTACCCAAGTACCACACGCTAAGTTTACCCTGATGCTGACTTACAAGTTAGAAAAAGTTGGCATCACCGTTAAGGTTGGTGAGGAATCTTACACCAGTAAGGCTTCACTTCGTCCCGGGACACCAGAAGATTTTGTTCCAGATCTGAAAAATCTACACGAATTGACGTGAGTGACTCCCGAACCTACATGTGTGGCTTCAGTAAGTAGACATCCTGGGGCGGATTCCCCTTGGCTCCTTCTGGGATGAAATCGACCACGTCGAAACCCTGAGCCAGAACGCTACGGACATAGGCTTCCGGGTGATAGGCACTGCAATAGTTCGTGCCAATGAAATCTTGGTCACATACCACCAAGGTCCCTTTTTGGTACTTTAGGCGATCGCCTGCAAGCATCCCCGCCACAGACTTGTCGCCATGGACACTGAGGATTAAACAACCCTCAGGGGTCAGGATGCGATGGAACTCATTCATCCACCTGACTTGTAATGGCTCTGTTAGATGCGTCAAGACTGAGAACGCATAAATGAGGTCGAACATACCATCTGGATAAGGGAGGGGTGGTTCCAGTGAGTTGACGTTGAAGCGAGCAAAGTCTAAGTATTTTTCGCACCAATGGATCGCTGTGGGGTTGCTATCAGCGCCATAGATCTCAGCGCCGGACAGACCTCTGAGGTGACGCAGGACTCGACCGCAGCCGCACCCGAAATCTAAGATCCTCTTGAACTCGTCGAGGGTCTTGCCTTGTGTAGCCAGTATCTCAACGAGAGTCTGGGCACCGAGTTTGCCCGAGTGGAGGAACCACTCGACGTCTTCTGTACCTGCTACCAGATACCTCAGGACACTGCTCGGAACTGGTAGGTCCTCCGCTTCTATCAATCTCCCTCTCTCGGTCTCGACGAGAGGGACTTCGGTTGTGAAAGCGAGCTGATGGATGCAGCTTTTCAGTTGCCGGTTTTCACTCTCAAGGTTCTCAACGAGCTTGACCACTTTCGAGAACCCAGGGATATGGCGCAGTAGATCCCGTTTCCGCATATGTAATCCTTATGATGAAGAATATTACCATAGCATCCACAGAGAAAGTGGAGTAACTAGTTATTATACGGGCAATTTCTGAATATCATGACTAATGTAGCCGCATCAACTCAAAATTAAGCTTTTAGTTGTGAAATTTTTGTATGCTACTGGGTTGCGGTTAACACAAGGACTAAATTTACGTGTCAAAGATGTAGATTTTGCCCAACAGCAGATCATTGTTTGGAATGGTAAAGGCATGGAAAGTCGGGTAACAATGTTGCCTGCAACTTAGAACGAAAATATCTCAACGCCAGTTGAGATTGGGTTTAGCAGGATGATTCATATTTAACAAAATTGACTTTTGGAAGAAGTCTCGTCCTCAAAACTCCTCATCGGCGAAGAATTCGTTTTCATCTTCTGATCTAAAATTCCTTCGCTCAGAACCAGCAACACCCCACAAGGGTTGCAGCAATGCTACACCAACCATCCCTACAACAGCACAAAAAGCTAGCACTAAACCTACTGGAATTTTAATGGACTCGAAGGTTAGAAATTTCAAAGAGACTGGTTGAGCGTTTTGTACTGAGAGGATAGCTACTCCCATCACCCATGAAGCTATAACTATCGATATCAGCAGACTGGTAAAATTTTTCATAGCGCTACAATATTATTCTTTATACGGTCGGGATAATTACTGATAAATTATTATTACTTCGTTTTTCTGTAGTTTTGCTGGCAATCAGCCGTCTGATCCAAAAATGACTAAAGTCGAGTACAACTTACAGAGTTATTTAGGAGAAAGAAAAGATGTTTAAAGGCGATGTACCTCGGCTTTCGACTATTAGGACGCATCAGAGGGTATCTGAGGTGGGTTGGTTTGCCGGTTTATGCGGGGGTGACACTGATCGTTTAGGAAAGCTTGACCCCTCTCGGTGCAGCAACTACGAACATTGCCGTGATATTGTGCTCACAGCTGATTCCTTGGGCTACAAGAATATTCTACTGCCCACAAGCTATATGTTGGGTCAGGAAGTGTTACCTTTTGCGGCGGCGATCGCATCCCAAATCCAGCAAATCAGTTTACTCACCGCAATACGCACAGGTGAGATCCACCCTCCCATGCTCGCACGTCATCTCTCAACATTAGACCATCTGTTGCAGGGACGGCTGACTGTAAATATCATTAATTCCGAACTCCCCGGACTTGTTGAAGACGCTGAGTATCGCTATCAACGGTGTAAAGAAGTGATCCAAATTCTTCAACAGGCGTGGACGCAAGAAAAAATAAATCTTCAAGGGGAGATTTATCGCTTTAGCCTACCGAGTTACCCAGTCAAACCGTATCAGCAACATGGCGGACCACTGCTTTACTTCGGCGGAATATCACCAGGTTCTCGCGATGTGTGTGCTCAATATTGCGATGTCTTTCTGATGTGGCCCGATACTGAAGAAGGACTGTTTGAAAGTATGCAAGACCTTTCAAAGAGGGCTGCTACTTATGGACGAAGTATCGATTTTGGACTCCGTATTCATGTAATTGTACGCGAAACCGAGGAAGAAGCTCGTTTCTGGGCAAAAACTTTGATATCGGAACTCGATGCAGCTCGCGGTGTACAGTTGAAATCTCGTACACAAGATTCTCGCTCCGTAGGCGTCTTGAAACAAGATGCCCTGCGAACGGTTGCTGACGAAGATGACTATATTGAGGGGAACTTATGGATGGGAATAGGACGAGCGCGTTCTGGGTGTGGAGGAGCACTCGTGGGAAATCCCTCTCAAATACTTGAACGACTGCATCGTTACTTGGATATGGGAATTCGAGCATTCATTTTTTCTGGCTATCCCCTGATTGAGGAGTCTCACTATTTTGCAAAGCTTGTGTTACCTCATCTGCCGAATGTTAGGCTTGCAGAACTTCAAGAACGGTTACCTACGGTGCAGCCGGTGACACCTCTGACAACAGGAGAACTCTAATAAGAGCAGATGGACGAGGTAGTGTGTTGGACGGGTTCCCCGGCTTGTTCGCATGATTGCGTCTCCCCTTGGGAGAAGCACCTGCCGTGCAGATACACGCAGATAAATCTGTACTTGATTCCAACGAGAAGCGCTATAGGTATTGAGCCGAGATCCTTGTAAAATCATGCAAGATGGTCTGAAAACTCTCGTTAAGCATACACTGAAGTTCTCCATGATCCGACCTACAAAACCCGAAGATGCAGCGGCGCTGATTGCCGTAGCCAACACAATCGGTTTCCAGCCGAACGAGCTCGAGGATCTCGCCAAAATGCTGGCTGACTACCTCGGCGGCAACACCGACAGCGATCCCTTCTGGATCACCGACGACGATGACGAAGACGGGCCGGTGGGAGTCGCCTACTGTGAGCCTGAACGGATGACCGATCAGACGTGGAACCTACAATTGATCGCCATTCGCCCCGACCGCCAGGGACAAGGACGCGGTGGGAAACTGCTGTGCTACGTTGAAGAAACTTTGAAGGCGCGGGGTGGGCGAATGCTACTGGTGGAAACGTTAGCGAGCTTCGATCGCACACGGGCGTTCTACGCGAAGTGCGGCTACGAGGAGGAGGCTTGCATCCGGGACTTCTACACGGCGGGCGCTGATAAGATTGTGTTTCGTAAAGTGTTGAATGGGCACTAGACCACAGTAACCCATGAACAAGTTTCGGTTCAGACTAGCTCAGTACTCTTGAGAATAATCAGCTTTAAAAAATGAGTAAAATATCTCACGGGAAAACTTGGATCTTGACACTAACGCGCTTTGCCATCACATTTGGTAGTCTGTCTCGTTATCGCAATGAGTTTGTGCTCGAAAGATTTAATTAGAGTATCCCTCAATAATATTATTAAAAGATTAAGACCAAAGTTCCTATAGCTATTAAGAAAGTTCCTAAAAGAATTTTCCAACTTAACGGTTCATGAAGAAAAAGTACGGAAAACAATAAAACTAATACTAAACTAGATTTATCAATCGGTGCAACAAGTGAGGCTTTTCCTTGTTGTAAAGCTTTGAAATAAAAAATCCAGGATAAGCCAGTAGCAGCCCCAGAACATAATAGAAAAAACATAGTTTTTGGGGGAATTTCTGAAAGATTAACCATACTGCCTTGAGCAAATACAATTCCCCAAGCAACGACTAAAATGACAACAGTTCGGATTGCTGTTGCCAGGTTGGAATTTACATTTTCAACCCCAATTTTGGCAAATATGGTTGTTAATGCGGCAAAACAAGCTGACAATAATGCATAGATCCACCATGTGTTTGTGTTGCTCATCGTTTTGCTTCCTATTTCACTAGTCATCATAGTGGTTATTGTGTATTGTTACAGCATTAAATTTAGATTTTTCAGAAGTGATATCAAATCCTGTTGATTGCACGCAGTTCCCACAAACCTTCACCCTTAATTTATAATGTTTATGGGTTTTTTATACCATGTGCATTTACCCGGATTTGATATGATATGTATGTCAACATTGAAAAACGTACTACGGCGATGAGCGATAGCTTCTCTACGAGACGCTGCGCGATACGCGCTCTGTAGGGCGATCGCGCTATAGCAGTTTTCAATTGGGTGCAATATAGCAATCTATAGCCGTTGTCAGGTAGATTAGGACATGAACTAATCAGAAAATCTGGACATCACGAGATTTTCAACCCTGTTAAGCGTTAAGCGTTAAGCGTTCCCTGCTATATATTAAAGAATTAAGGTGTAAGGCTGTGCTTATTCTGCACTAACACCCCACACCCCTATGTTGACGAAAATAAAATTTATTTACTGATAAGAAACGGCATATTCAACTAGTTGACCGAGACGTTGGCGTAAGGTTTCTAATCCTAAACGCTCGCTCGCGGAAATAAACACCGCTAAAGGAAACTCTTCCTGCGCTAATGCTAAATTTTTAGTATCGACTTCATCAATCTTGTTAAAAACAACTAGCGCGGGACCCGGAGTGATGGGCATTTGTGCCAGAATTTCTCTGACAGAGCGAATATGACTCAACCAAGCTGGATGAGACAAATCTACCAAATGCAACAAAGCATCAGCTTCTGTGACTTCCTCTAAGGTGGCGCGGAACGCATCCATTAAAGATGCGGGCAATTCGTGAATAAACCCTACTGTATCTGTCACCAGAATTTCTTGAGGTTCATCCGTTTCGCCGTGGGGAACAACCAAGCGGCGTGTGGTGGGGTCAAGAGTGGCAAATAATTGGTCGGCTGTGTAAACCTCTGCATTGGTGAGAGTATTTAGCAGCGTAGATTTGCCAGCGTTGGTGTAACCAACAATAGCCACTGAGGGAACTTCTTGATGTTGTCGCCGCTGGCGCAACCGTTCCCGATGTGCTTGTAGTTGGTTAACTTCTTGTTGTAGTCTGGAAATACGTCGCCCAATGGCACGGCGTTCTGTTTCTAATTTGGTTTCACCAGGACCACGAGTCCCAATACCACCCCCCAGCCTGGACATTGCTTGACCTCGACCAGCCAGTCGTGGTAGCATATATTCTAGCTGTGCGAGTTCAACTTGCAATTTACCAGCACGAGATTGAGCGCGTTGAGCGAAGATATCCAAAATCACTTCGGTGCGGTCAACTACGCGAACTCCAATTTGCAATTCTAAATTACGAACTTGTGTGGGTGAGAGATCGCGGTCGAAGACGATGAGGTTTACTCCTAAGGTTTGAGCAGCTACGGCGATTTCTTGGACTTTACCTTCACCAACGACTGTTTGAGGATGAATGCGCGATCGCTTCTGTCGCATCATCTGCAACACCTCTCCTCCAGCCGTATCCACCAACCGTGCCAATTCTTCCAAGGTGTCTTGGAATTGTTGAGCAGTCGTATCATCAGTCATAACGCCAACAATCAGGACGCGATCATTGTCGGTGTCTACATCTTGGGCGACAAATTCCCGCCGGAACTCTGCTTCGAGTCCTTCCACCAACTCCATCAAGTCCTGATTTGTCAGCATATCCACACTCATGGGTGGCGAAACGCTCCAACTTGTGTATGGAAGGTTGTTGTTTTGTTCTTTACCCTCCTTATTCTCCCCGCCTGCAGGTGGAAGATGAGAAACTTTTTCCATAGTTGGGCTGCTGATCAGGGCGCGAGCGTCTTGGGGTTTCAAATGAGCTAAGTAAGCTTCCTTGACATAGCCCGTCGCGCCGCCACCGCGTCGTTGAAATCCTGTTCCGGTAATATTCAGCATCACTAAGGCATCCAATCGTTGCAATGCCATAGCAGTCAGCGCCGCTTCATTAGGCGGTTCTGGCTTTAGGTGAGTGGCGATGCAACGAATACCGCTCAATCGTTCTGCGCCATAACGCGGTAATTCCAAAGGTGGAATTTGCGTTTGGCGCGGTGTACCTACTCCTACGCGGATCACTTGTCCGCGACGGTTGAGGTAAGCACACACTGGCTGATTGATTTCAGTGCTAATTGCTGCCAGTCGCTGAGAAAATTCAGGCGTTGTGATGCGATCGCCTGATATGCGCTGGTGATACAGTCGCTGTATTTGTTTCAGCTGACTAGACTTTAGACCTTGGAGATTACCAAAGATAGTCTCGATAAGCATTTATGACCAGTAATATGGTCCCCCGAATCCTACTTATTTTATTTTATCTCACTCTTTTTTTGTCAGAAATCTTACTTAGGGAGGATGCTTTTTTCTGAATATTTTAAATTTCGATATGACGTTATGTTGTATGATATAAGCCTATACCCAATAAAGCAATGGTAACAACACGCATCCCCTCAGAATCAAGGGTTGTTTTAAGAAACATCAGCTGGCACACCTTTGAAACCATGCTAGCCCAAATGGGGGAAGACCGAGCCTGCCAACTTGCTTATGACAGAGGCATGCTAGAAATTCTGACGCCACTCTTGCCTCATGATTTAAAATTGCGGTTTAATATACGTATCCCATACCTGTTTCAACTGCTTTGCATCGGACTCGGAAATCTGCCCAATCTTCACAAGCAACAAAGACTTTTCTAGACAGTCCAGTCGAGATAGACGCACAGTTGAAGTAACACGTAGACCACTTGCAGCCCAATCATTAAGAGGTACATCAGTCTGTGTACGTGGTTTGGCTGATGTGACGACTGCTGCTACAACATCATCTCCATCTAACCACAATATGAGTATTGGGCGCTTTTTAGAACCGCCACCGCTTGTGAATAGAATGTCTGCTACCCAAAATTCACCTGGTTGGATAGTCGTCATATAGTCCTTCGTCTTCTGGTGCGTAGCCTTTCAAAAATGCATCATGGCTACGGGTATTTACAGGTTCTTTTGCTTTTTGTTGGATAGTTATGATCCAGTGTCCTGCACCCACACTTTCCAGTAATGATTCTGGGAGATTCAATTTTTCCCCTGGTTTAACTTCAATTTCGTAAGTCAAGTTTTTTTGTTCACTTTTCATAGATTTATTGTTGGTATTTTCATAGTGTTAGTTTAGTTTTGTAACAACTCTAGCACTAACAATTTCGAGCTTCTCTCCTCTATTTGTATGGACAACCAAATGCGGTTACTGATTTTCAGAATAGCCTATATTTATAGAAGATAGTTCTTTCTTTTATCAAAATTCCTCAATTTTTAGAGGAAAGTCAAAGAATTGGGGTGATGGGAATGACGCGGAATTTTCGGAATTGGGTGAAGGAAAGGATTTACAACAGCAATTCTTAAGTTACAAGTAAAAAGGGATTTGTATCTGGCTTTGAGCTTTTATTATTTACACTTCACGGACTTGCAGTAGTCCATCGCTTCTCCTATGCCACAAATTTTACCTAGAAGAATTCTGCCTCAATTACTCTCGTTGACATCAGAAGCTGGGGTATCTGTTGTAATTTCTTTAACTTGTCCAACTTCAAATATTAACCGAAATGGTCGTCCCATTTCTTTTGACAAAAATTCTTCTAACAATCTTACTTGTTTAGGTGTCACAGGTTCTTTTGCCCGCACACTTAATCGTACTTCAGGCGGATTAGTTAACCAGTTAGTGTCGCTTTCAATTAAATTTAGGCGCTGAAAGGTAACAGTTCGATTCAATAATGCTTTTTTGACACTGTTTTCTAACCGCGCTTGTTGGACTAATCTACCAAAACTGACTGTTAGAGGAATGAGCAATGCACCTGTAAAAACTAGGGTTAAAATAATAGGTGTTTTAGCTCTTCCTAATGGAGAATAACCGACAACTAAAAAAGTCAACATACAAGCAAGAGTAATGCCCAAAAGATTTGTCAGGTAGAGTAAAGTTGCTCCCTGACTAAGTGCCCAGTTTGCTTGAGATAAACCCAAACCAATCACACAAACAGGTGGCATTAGTGCAACAGCGATCGCCGTTCCTGCTAAAGTACTAGATATCTTCGGTTCCACTTTGGCGTAACCACTAATTGCACCAGCAGCTACTGCAATACCTAAATCTAACAAAGTCGGTTGAGAACGTGCTAAAACTTCGCTACCAAAGTTGGAAATACCAACAATTGAACCCAAAGTGCACGCGATCGCCATGGCCAACAGAGTTCCAACTGTGACTGCAATTAAACCTTTACGAAACAAATCAACATTACCCGCCAATGCGCCAAAAGCTAACCCGCGAATTGGTAACATTAAAGGTGCAACAATCATAGCTCCGATAATCACCGCAGTGCTATTGCTGAGTAACCCAAAAGTAGCAATGGCACATGAACCAACAATCAAAATTAAGTAAGTTGAATTCAGGGTAGATTCATCAAGTAAATCTGTTTGTAGTTCATGGATTATAGTTGGTTCTGGTCGATTTTGTCGAAAGAACCTGAAGCGATCGCGAATAATTACTAGCAAAGTCTAATCCTCACTTTCTCACTTCATTCAATGCTGATTGTCTGATTAAATATCAAGTGCTTCAATCCAGTCATCTACTATTGGTGATAATCTCTGAATTTAATTTCTTGCAAAGGTTGAAAAATCAGCTTATTTGCAGTTCATCTTCTGCAATGTATGGATTATCATCACGTTTCATCGTTCGTGATTTGAGAATCAACCTTGCCATTTCGTTGAGCTTGTAATTGTGCTAATTTTCTGATACTGTCACTAATACGTCGAGGTTTTGGGTACTCACCTTTACCAGCAGGCCAGCCTTCACGTTGACGCGATCGGTCGCCATCTGTCTCTTCAGTTTGATCGTGGAATAAAATTTGTCTTGTTGGATAAGGTAAATCGATGCCGTTTTCGAGGAGCTTTTTCTTGATGGCAGATAGTACGCGATCGCGTGAACTAAGATCATCTGCCCGACGTGGCGGATTAATCCACCAACGTGCCCGGATATTAACACTACTTTCAGCTAAATCCATCAATAGCACATCAGGAGCAGGGTCTTTCAATACTCCATTTACACTATGCATTGCTTCCAAGATTAATTCTTTTGCTCTGTCGATATCATCGCTGTAACCAATGCCAACATCGTACTGCAATCGGCGGTTTTCAAAAGCAGTATTCACAGTCACAGAATTAATGAATAACTCCGAATTGGGAATAACAATTCGCCGACCATCATAAGTTTTAAGAATTGTCGCCCGTGTTTCAATATTTTCAACAGTTCCTTCAAAGTTTTTAAAAACAATTTGGTCATTGATTCGGAAAGGTTCTGTTAGTAGAATTAAAATACCAGATAAAAAGTTTTGCAGAATATCGCGGAAGGCGAAACCAATAGCTACCCCACTGATTCCTAATAATTGAACCAAATCACCTGCTCTAAATGTAGGAATTAAAATTGATAAAGCAACAAATAAACCTATCAAAATAGTTGTTCCCTGTGCCAACCGTCCTAAAACTAATCCTAAATTTCGAGCATGGCGATACCTACTGGTAAAACGTTTGACTATTTGCTTGATTGTTCGAGCAACAAAAAAGAAGATAGCAAAAACAATCACTGCCAGCACCATATTAGGGAGTAGGATAATAAATCCGTTAATCATTCCCTGGATTTTGTCCCAAAGAGCGGAGATTTGTATGTTCATGTTAATTGCTTTTTTACCAACTTCCAGATGTTAGTAAAAAACAATACTTGTAACATCTGTCTATAGTTAGTTAGTTAAAAAAGAACTTTGATAAATGAAATTGCTACTCTAAGTGCAATTGCTCGTTCTTTTAAAGTTAGCCACTTTCACCAGCTTGCTCAAGCGCAAAAGTGATGACTGTTGCACTCAGTCGAATACCACGAGTTAGCATCCGCTCAATGGCTTGCTGTAATGAAACTGGGTATCCTTCTTTCTTAGCACGTAACAAAATACCAATAGTACCTGTTACTGAAAGACTACTTAATCTTGCTACCCTCCTACCAGCAGTTTCATCAATCAGGCATTTTCTAAATCGCTAAGCAGTTCCTCTTCTGTTAAATCAATCATTGGGACTCCATAACGATGCAAATTGAGCAAGAAAGAAACTCGATCCACGCCTGCTAATTGTGCTGCTACACCTGAGGAAATGCGTTTCATTTCAAACAGCTTCACCGCCATTGCCATTTTGGCTTCTTGTTCAAACTGTTTTCGAGTCTGTTGCAGAGCATCTGGTAGAGTTTCTGGGTAGTCAATTTTCAGTTGTAATGACATATTATTGTGAGATATTCTTGACTTTATACCGATTTTAGAAAAGAATGCGACAGATATGTAGGTTGGGAAGGAATTTTTAGCACGAGTTAATAAGTATTGTTTTGAAATCCCTTCCGATTAGAAATTCAACTGTTGCTTTCAAAAGAAGAATCAATACAGATAATTAAACCTGCGAGCAATTCTTGCATAACCTCTTCGGATACTTTTCCCAAACACCGGACAAATCGTTCTGTCGTTACACTCCGAACTTGTAAGACATTACCTGCTGAATTGGAATCTAAACCATTTTTATCAGTTTGCTGGATTGGAACCATGAAGGGGCGATTTTGGAATTTGGGTTGCCAAGTCGTCACAGGAATAATTATCCGCATGGGGATAGCACTAAACATCTCGGAACT
Source organism: Brasilonema octagenarum UFV-OR1 (assembly GCF_963888615.1). Lineage (NCBI taxonomy): Bacteria > Bacillati > Cyanobacteriota > Cyanophyceae > Nostocales > Scytonemataceae > Brasilonema > Brasilonema octagenarum. Next base: position 37,042 of record NZ_CAWPKW010000193.1, read on the forward strand.
AATCACAACAGCAGGGCGCGTCTTCTGAATTTCTTGTCCTCTGGTTGGATCAAGTTGCACAAGCCAAATCTCACCTCGTCTGGGATTAGTCATTTTCAGTTTCCCAGTCTTCCCCATCCAAAACAGAAAACTCTGTCAATTCTGGGTCGTTTAAAAAATCTTCAGCTGTTGCAGCTATATAAGGTGCTAGTAATTTGTGACGTTCATCCACAGGAAGCTTTGCAATTTCTTGCAGAGATAATTGTTTTTTCTTTTGAGTGGTTGATGAAATACTAGAATCTGAACATTCACTGCTCACCTGCTTTAGCTTTCCTGATTTTTGCACTAGAAATTCTACAAAATCCAGTACTTCCTGTTGTTGTGTATTTGGAAGTATCCGCAGATTATCTAAGACTGCTTGCTCAATGTTGATTGTTTCTGACATCTAAATAGAACTCCCTAACAATAGTTTTATTTTGTAGCCTTATTCTTTATGGTGAGCAACATAGTACTTCTAAAATAACTTTAACTAATTACCCGTTTGCTGTGCTTGAATCAACACCAAAAAGCGCTCATCTTCACGAAGACTATCAAAATCTGAATCGGTTTTAGCCATTTCCTGATATTTATCAGGATTCAGATGAATTGCTTTTTCGAGGTTTTCAATTGCTTGCTCAATGTTACCTTGAAGAGCATAGGAGCAAGCTTTGTTGTACCAAGCCGAATCATAGTCAGGTTTAAATTTCAGTGCTTGGTCGTAAGATGCGATCGCTTCTTTATATTCCTTAGCAGCAACTAATAACTTTGCAAATTCAAGTAGTAAACTAGGCTTACGACTCTCTGTCTGATGTTGTTGTGTCAGTAATTCTTGAAATTCCAGGACTTTCTCAATCTTTTGTTCTGCATTCAGTTGCAGATATTTCTTATAGTCACCTTCCAGTACCAAACGATTGGATTCTTCTTCTACCACTTCTGGTGT